>JBFJKO010000119.1:0-8254 GCA_041634935.1 Nocardioides sp. | reverse complement strand
GCGTCTCGTAGTAGAGCGACTCGTCCTGGATCTTGCCGCGCTGATAGCCGGTCTCCATCGCCCCGAGCACGCCGCCGCGCTCGGACAGCCGCTCGAACTCCGAGAGCACCGCTTCCTCGACGAGGTCGGTGAGCTGCTCGATGACGAACGAGCCCTGATTCGGGTTCTCGTTCAGCGCCAGCCCCCACTCCTTGTTGACGATCAGCTGAATGGCGAGCGCCCGGCGCACCGAATCCTCGGTGGGGGTGGTGATCGCTTCGTCGTAGGCGTTGGTGTGCAGCGAGTTGGCGTTGTCGTAGATCGCGATCAGTGCCTGCAGGGTCGTGCGGATGTCGTTGAAGTCCATCTCCTGCGCGTGCAGGGACCGACCGGACGTCTGCACGTGGTACTTCAGCTTCTGCGAGCGCTCGCCGGCGCCGTACCGCTCGCGCATCGCGACCGCCCAGATGCGGCGCGCCACGCGACCGATGACGGAGTACTCCGGGTCCATGCCGTTGGAGAAGAAGAACGACAGGTTGGGTGCGAAGTCGTCGATGTCGAGGCCGCGCGCGAGGTAGGACTCGACGTAGGTGAAGCCGTTGGCGAGGGTGAAGGCGAGCTGGCTGATGGGGTTCGCCCCGGCCTCGGCGATGTGGTAGCCCGAGATCGAGACGGAGTAGAAGTTGCGCACCTCCTTCTCGATGAACCACTCCTGGATGTCGGCCATCATCCGAAGCGAGAACTCGGTGGAGAACAGGCAGGTGTTCTGGCCCTGGTCCTCCTTGAGGATGTCGGCCTGCACGGTGCCGCGCACGGTCGAGAGCGCCGTCGCCTCGTCGATGCCGTTCTCGCGGGCCTGGTCGAGGACGGTGTTGAGGAAGAAGGCCAGCACGGTCGGGGCCGGGCCGTTGATCGTCATCGACACCGACGTGGACGGTGAGAGCAGGTCGAAGCCGTCGTAGAGGGTCTTCATGTCGTCGAGGGTCGCGACGCTGACCCCGGAGGTGCCGACCTTGCCGTAGATGTCGGGACGCTCATCGGGGTCGCGGCCGTAGAGGGTGACCGAGTCGAAGGCGGTCGAGAGTCGCGTCGCCTCGCCGTCCTCGGAGAGCATCTTGAAGCGGCGGTTGGTGCGCGCGGGGTCGCCCTCGCCGGCGAACATCCGCGCGGGGTCCTCGCCGTCGCGCTTGAACGGGAAGACGCCGGCGGTGAAGGGGAAGTAGCCCGGGAGGTTCTCACGGCGCCAGAAGCGCACGAGCTCGCCGTGGTCCTCGAAGCGCGGCAGGGCCACGCGGCGGATCTGGTTGCCGCTCAGCGACTCCCGGACCAGCGAGGTGTGGATCTCGCGGTCGCGCACGACCACGACCTGCTCGTCGCCGGAGTAGGACTCGACGACGGAGTCCCACCCGTCGAGCCGGTCGCGCACCTCGCGCGGCAGGTCGGCGCGGGCCTGCTCGAGCAGGGCGTCGATCTCCTCGCGGGAGGTCAGCTCGGCGGCGACCGCCTCGAGCCGCTGGAGGCGACGCGCCTGGGCGGCCATCTCGTCGGTGCGGGCGTGGTAGTCGCGCACGGTCGCGGCGATGTCGGCGAGGTAGCGCACCCGGTCGCCGGGGATGGCTGCGCGCAGGTGGGACGACGTCTTGGTGCTCACCGCGGGCAGCGCGCCCTCGGCGGTCTGGAGGCCGTGCTCGCCGAGCAGCCCGCGCAGGTGCTGGTAGAGGGCGGTGACGCCGTCGTCGTTGAAGCGCGCGGCCGACGTGCCGAAGACCGGCATGTCGCTCGGCTGCTGGCCGAACGCCTCGCGGTTGCGGACGAGCTGACGGCCCACGTCGCGCAGCGCGTCCTCGGCGCCGCGACGCTCGAACTTGTTGATCGCCACGGCGTCGGCGAAGTCGAGCATGTCGATCTTCTCCAGCTGCGAGGCGGCGCCGAACTCCGGCGTCATCACGTAGAGCGAGGTGTCGACGAACGGCACGATCGCCGCGTCGCCCTGGCCGATGCCCGGCGTCTCCACGATCACCAGGTCGAAGCCGGAGGCCTTGAGCACCGACACGACGTCGTCGAGGTGCTCGGGCAGCTCGTGTGCGCCGCGGGTGGCGAGGCTGCGGAAGAAGACGCGATCACCGTCGAGGGAGTTCATCCGGATGCGGTCGCCCAGCAGGGCGCCGCCGCCCTTGCGACGGGTCGGGTCGACGGCCAGGACGGCGATGCGCAGCTTGTCCTGCTGGTCGGTGCGGAAGCGTCGTACGAGCTCGTCGGTGAGTGACGACTTGCCCGACCCGCCGGTGCCGGTGATGCCGAGGGTCGGTGTGGCGTGGCGCTGCGCCGCGGCCTGGAGCTCGGCGAGGACCCCGGCGTCGAGGCGTCCCTGCTCGGCGGCGGTGATCGCTCGGGCGATCGCGAAGCGGTCACCGCTGAGCACCTGCTCGGCGCTGACGGTGCCACCGTGCTCGGGGGAGAGCAGGTCGACGTCGCAGGTCTTGACGACCGAGTTGATCATCCCGACCAGGCCCATCCGCTGGCCGTCCTCGGGGGAGAAGATGGTCACCCCGCTCTCGCGCAGCCGGGTTATCTCGTCGTGCACGATCACGCCGCCACCGCCGCCGACGACCTGCACGTGGCCGGCGCCCTGGGCCCGCAGCGACTCGACGAGGTACTCGAAGTACTCGATGTGGCCGCCCTGGTAGGAGGAGACCGCGACGCCCTGGGCGTCCTCCTCGAGCGCGGCGTCGACGACCTCGGCGACCGAGCGGTTGTGGCCGAGGTGGATGACCTCGCAGCCCTGGCTCTGGAAGATCCGACGCATGATGTTGATCGAGGCGTCGTGGCCGTCGAACAGGCTGGACGCGGTGACCAGTCGGACCGGGTGGGTCGGCACGTGGAGGTCGGACATCGGGGTCTCCCTGAGGTGAAGTACTAGGACTTCCTACTAATTTACTAGGAAGTCCTAGTACCTGGCTAGTCGCTCCCACTCGTGATGGAGTGGTCCCATGAAGCGGCAGCTGCCCTCGCGCCACGACCTGGCCCCGCTGATGAGGTTCAGGAAGCCGGAGATGTCGCCCAGGAAGCGGCGTCTCGAGAAGGCGCTGACCATCGAGGACCTGCGCCGCGTCGCGAAGCGCCGTACGCCCACGGCGGCGTTCGACTACACCGACGGCGCCGCGGACGGCGAGGTGTCGCTCTCGCGGGCGCGACAGGCCTTCGCCGACATCGAGTTCCACCCCTCGGTCCTGCGCGACGTCTCCACGGTCGACACCTCGCGCACGGTGCTCGGGCAGCCGGTCGCGCTGCCGTTCGGCATCGCACCGACCGGTTTCACCCGGATGATGCACGCCGAGGGCGAGATCGCCGGAGCAACCGCGGCGCAGGCGGCGGGGATCCCCTTCAGCCTCTCGACCATGGGCACGACCTCGATCGAGGACGTCGCGGCCGCGGCCCCGGGCGGACGCCACTGGTTCCAGCTCTACATGTGGAAGGACCGCGAGCGCTCGATGAAGCTGGTCGAGCGCGCTGCGGCCGCGGGCTACGACACCCTGCTCGTGACCGTCGACGTCCCGGTCGCCGGTGCGCGGCTGCGTGACGTGCGCAACGGCATGACGATCCCGCCGACCCTGACCCCGCGCACGGTGGTCAACGCGATCCCGCGGCCCGCGTGGTGGATCAACTTCCTCACCACCGAGCCGCTGGCCTTCGCCTCGCTCGACTCCTGGTCGGGCACGGTCGCCGAGCTGCTGGACACGATGTTCGACCCGACGGTGACCTACGAGGACCTCGCCTGGATCCGGGAGCAGTGGCCCGGCAAGGTCGTGGTGAAGGGGGTGCAGACGCTCGCCGACGCCACCCGGCTCGCCGATGCCGGGGTCGACGCCGTCCTGCTCTCCAACCACGGCGGACGCCAGCTCGACCGCGCCCCGGTGCCGTTCCACCTGCTGCCGCAGGTGGTCAAGGAGGTCGGCGGCGACGTCGAGGTGCACCTGGACACCGGGATCATGTCCGGTCAGGACATCGTGGCCGCGATCGCGCACGGCGCACACTTCACCCTCATCGGGCGCGCCTACCTCTACGGCCTGATGGCTGGCGGACGTGAGGGCGTCGACCGGGCGATCGAGCTCCTCGAGGGCCAGCTCACCCGCACCATGCGACTCCTGGGGGTCAGCACCCTCGACGAGCTCGAGCCCGGCCACGTGACGATGCTCGAGCGGCTCGCTCCGCGGAGCCGCTGAAGCGTGCGGGTGGACACCGGATAGCGTCGGGCGGGTGACCACGACCACTGACACGACCGCCCGCCAGCCCACCTACGACGAGGTGGCCGCACTGCCGGCCTTCGCGAGGATGTCGGTCCCGACGGCCTTCGAGGACCTCAACGGTCACCTCAACATCCGTCACTACCTCGGGATCGCCAGCGAGGGCCTCGACGAGTCGTTGGTCGAGGTCGGCATCCTGCAGCAGTGGCCGACCCTGGCCGGCTCCGCGGTCTTCACCGCCGAGCACCACCTGACCTACCTCTCCGAGCTCCGCACCGGTGACCGGATCTCGGTGCGGGTGCGGCTCCTGGGCCGCTCGGCCCGCGCGGCGCACGTGCTCGTCTACCTGCTCGACGACGACAAGGAGCAGATCAGCTACGTGATGGAGGAGGTCTTCCTGCACATCGACATGGAGACCCGCCGTACGGCCGACTGGCCTGCCGACGTGGCCGAGGGCCTCGACGAGCGGGTCGCGCGTGACGCGGCCCTGCCGTGGGAGCCGCTGCTCTCGGGCTCGATGTCGTTGCGCTGAGTCGTGGTCAGCTGACCGGCTCCATCTCACGCACGTCGCCGCGCAGGTCGCGGTCCAGGTGCGGGCGCTCGAGCTTCTCGCCCTCGACGTCGACGTTCGGCAGCAGCCGGTCGAGCCAGGCCGGGAGGTACCAGGCCTTCTCGCCCATCAGGTACATCAGGCCCGGGATCAGCACCATCCGCACGACGAACGCATCGATGAGGACGGCGACCGCGAGCGCGAAGCCGAAGGACTTGATGACCGGGTCGGGCTCGAGGATGAACGCGGCGAAGACGAACGTCATGATCACCGCGGCGGCCGCGACCACCCGGGCGGAGTTGCGGAAGCCGTCGACGACGGCGTCGTGCGTCGAGGCGCCGTGCACGTGGGCCTCGCGGATCCGGGTGACCAGGAAGACCTGGTAGTCCATCGCGAGACCGAAGACGACGCCGATGACGAAGATCGGCACGAAGCTGACGATCGGCTGGCCGTCGAAGATCCCGAACGCGCCGTTCTGGAAGACCGCGACGGTCGCGCCGAGCGTGGCGAGCACGGTCAGCAGGAAGCCGAGGGTCGCGGTGAGCGGCACCAGGATCGAGCGGAAGACGATCATGAGCAGCACGAACGCCAGGCCGACGACCACCGCGAGGTAGAGCGGCAACGCGCCGGTGAGCCGGTCGGAGACGTCGGTGGTGATCGCGGTCAGCCCGGTGATCCCGATGTCGGTGCCGGTGGCGGCCTCGATCTGGTCCTCGCCGTCGCGCAGCTGCTCGAGGAGGTCCTTGGTGGCCGGGTCGTCCGGTCCGGACGCCGGCAGCAGCAGGAGCTGGGTGCCCTGGACCGGACCGTCGTCAGCGGTGCCCGTCGGCTGGAGGGCGGCGGTGTCGAGCACGGCCGAGACGCCGTCCTGCTCGGCGGCCCAGTCGACGACCGCGGCGAAGGCGTCGCTGCGCTCGGACTCGGGGAGGTCGCGTCCGTCGACGACGATCTGGAACGGCGCCTCGCGGCCCGGACCGAAGGCGTCGGCGAGCAGGTCGCTGGCCTGGCGCTGGGTGGTCTCGGGCGAGGCGGTGCTGTCGGTCGGGAAGGCGAGGTAGAGGTCCTTCAGCGGAAGCGCGAGGGCGCCGAGGCCGACCACGACGAGGAGCACGGCGGCGACCGGGCGTCGGGCGACGGTGCGCGCCCAGCGGACGCCGTTGTTGACGACGCGTCCCTGCTCGTCACGGGTGGGGCGGTACTTGCGCACCTGGCCACCGAACGCCTTGGACTTCATCAGCCCGAGGATCGCCGGGAGCAGGGTCAGGGCCACCAGGACGGCGAGGAACACCGTGACAGCGGCCGCCAGCCCCATCGTGGTGAGGAACGGGATCCGGACCACCGAGAGGGCCGAGAGGGCGATCAGCACCGTGAGGCCGGCGAAGACGACCGCCGAGCCGGCGGTGCCGACGGCGCGGCCGACGGCCTCGGCGCGGTCGTCGGTGTGCTCGAGCTCGCTGCGGTAGCGAGCCAGGATGAAGAGCGAGTAGTCGATGCCGACCGCGAGCCCGATCATCGTGGCGAGCAGCGGCGTCGAGGAGGACAGGTCGAAGAAGGCGGTCATGCCCGTCACGCCGGCGAGGCCGAGGCCGACGCCCCAGATTGCGGCGACGACGGGGAGGCCAGCGGCGACGAGGCTGCCGAAGGTCAGGACGAGCACGACGAGGGCGAGGCCGATGCCCATCAGCTCGGCGGCGCCACCGGGGGTGCTGAAGTCGGCCATGCCCTGCCCGTTGGCGGCGACCTGGAGGCCCGACTCCGAGGCGGTCGCCATCGCGTCGAGGACGGCCTCCTTGGCCGCCGGGGTGACGTCGGTGACGGTCTCGACGTCGAAGTCGAAGGTGATCACCCCCACGCGGCCGTCCTGCGAGACCGGTGCGAACGCCTCGGCGCCCGCCGGGGCGGCGGCGACGTCCCCCTGCGGTGAGCCGGCGCCTCGGGAGCCCTGCGCCGGCTCGGAGGAGTCACGCGCCTCCAGGGCCAGCACCGGGTCGAGGGCGTCGCGTCCCTCGGCGCTGGTGAGCACCTCGGGGACGTCGGGGCCGGTCGAGAGGTCGACGAGCAGCTGCGAGATCGCCCCGGCGTAGGGCGCGGAGTCGATGCGCTGGCCCTCGGGGGCCGCGACGACGACGTTGACCGTGGCCTGGTCGAAGGCGTCGGTGGCTCCGGGGAAGAGCTCGGCCTGGAGGTCGGCCGCCTCCTCCGACGGGATGCCGGGGATGGAGAAGGCGTCGGTGGTGGGCTTGGAGAAGGCGGCGGCGAACCCGCCGACAGCGACCATCAGCACCAGCCAGCCGGCGATGAAGATCGGCCAGCGTCGATAGGCGTGCTTGCCGAGGCGGAAGAGCAGGGTGGCCATGGGTTCTCCTGGGGGCGGGGGTCGTGGAAGAGGGGTCCGGGGTGGGTGAGGCTCAGGCGCCGAGCAGGGATCGGGCGGTGCGCAGGCTCTCGTCGAAGTGGAAGGCGATGGGGCGTTCGTCGGGGTCGACGAGGTACTCCTCGAGCGCGGAGTCGAAGAGCGCCGCGAGCACGCCCACCGCCACGCGGGCGCGCAGCGCGGCGAACGCCGCACCCTCCCGAGTGGCGATGTGGCCCACGATCTGGGAGCTGAGGTCGACGTAGCCCTCGTGGACCCGTGCCACCAGTCGGGGGTTGGCGAGCATGATGCGTCGTCCACGCGCGAGGGCGTCGCGCTCGAGCGTCTCGGTGCGCATGAGCGGGAGCACCAGCGTGCGCAGGTCCTGCACCAGGTCGTGGTCCGGGCCGCCGGCACAGAAGACGGCGACGTCGTCGGGGTCGAGCGTCGGGAAGACGCCGAGGACGGCGTCGATCTTGCTCGGGAAGTAGTTGAAGAGCGTGCGGCGGGAGACCTCGGCAGCAGCAGCGAGGTCGTCCATGGTGAAGCCGTCCAGGCCGGACTCGTCGGTCAGTCGCTGGGCGCACAGCATGATCCGGTCGGCGGTGAGGACCCGGCGGTCCGCTGCACTCTTGATCATGTAGTGCACATTTGCACTTGATAGGGGAGGAGTGCAAACCCTCAAGGGTGTGATCTGGCCCTCACGTGACGCCGCGTCGGCGCGCGTACGCGCCGACTCGGCGCCACGGGGCGCGCAGCGGGCCCGCGGTGTGGGCGTCTCGCGTAGCGTGCGGTCGTGCCGACCCCCACGAACGACGCCGACGCCCTGGCCGCACGACTCCTCGACGCCCAGGTCGGCTTCCACCTCGACCGCCTCACGGGCGAGCGCCAGGCCGCGACGGTCAGGCGGCTGGCCGAGTCGGTGCTCGACGCCTCCCGGCACCACCAGGTCGCCGACCTCGTCGACGCCGCGGTCCTGAGCGAGGTCGTGGTCCGGGCGCTGTCGACGGTCCCGTCGAGCGCGGCGGTCGGCGGCTTCGTCGAGCTGGCCGTCTCCACGGTCTACGACGGGCCGGTGGAGTCTTTCCCCCTCAGTGAGGTCGTCGACCGGGAGCAGGTCGAGGTGCT
>JBFJKO010000118.1:0-8289 GCA_041634935.1 Nocardioides sp. | reverse complement strand
TCCTCCGGGCGCTGCGCCATGCTGAGCGACAGCGTCACCCCGGCGCGGTTCAGCTCCGAGCTGACCCCCCGCACGATGCCGGCGAAGAACGGATCGCCGAAGATCCGGGTGTCCGACTCGGTCACGACCAGGGAGATCACGTCCGTGCGCCGCGTCATCAGCGACCGCGCGGCCTGGTTGGGCACGTAGTTGAGCTCGCGGACCGCAGCCGCCACCACCTCGACCAGCTCCGGATGGACCGACTCGGTACCGTTCACCACCCGTGACACCGTCGCCCGCGATACCCCGGCGAGCGCGGCCACCTGCTCCAAGGTGGGTCGCCGGCGACTTGCTGCTGCTACCGCCCCTGAGGGCGCGGCAGTACGGGAGCTCTGGGAGGACATGCTCTTCATCCTAGGTTCCGGGTCGGACGGGCGATCATCCCTTCACAGCCCCCTGCATCACGCCCGTCACGAGCTGCTTGCCGGCAAACAGGAACACCACGATGAGCGGCATCGCCGCAATCGTCACGCCGGCCAGGATCAGCGAGTAGTCCTTGAAGTAGGACGCCTGGAGCAGCTGGATCGAGACCGGGAGAGTCGGGTTCGACGAGCCGAGCGCCATGAACGGCCAGAAGAAGGCGGTCCAGGACCCGATGAAGGTGAACAGGGCCAGCATGCTGGCGGCGGGACGTGCGGCCGGGACTGCCACGTGCCAGAACGTGCGGAGCATCGAGCACCCGTCCATGCGGGCGGCCTCGATGAGCTCGAAGGGCAGCGCGGACTCCAGGTACTGCGTCATCCAGAACACCCCGAAAGCCGTCACCAGACCGGGGACGATCACTGCCTCGAGCTGACCGATCCACCCCAGCCGAGCCATGAGGATGAACATCGGGACGACACTGAGCTGCGCCGGGATGGCCATCGTGGCCACCACGAAGACGAGCAACGGTCCGCGCCCCTTGAAACGCAGCTTGCTGAAGGCGAAGCCGGCCAGGGTCGCGAAGAGCACCACCGACACCGCAGTCACGGCGGCGGCGATCACGCTGTTGGTGAGCGCCTTCCAGAACTTGATGTCGGAGGAGATCACCCGCTCGGCGTTGGCAAGGAAGTTGCCGTCCGGTATCAGCGACGGGACGGGGTTCTTGGCGATCGTCACCGCGTCGGACGAACCGAGCAGGAACGAGTAGTAGAGCGGGTAGATCGACGCGGCGATGACGAGGCCGAGGATGGCGTAGGTGACCCAGCCCGGCTTGTCGCCGGCGAACGACTTTGTGCGGCGCCGCTGGTCGCGTCGGGCGGAGTACCGGGCCGCGCCCTTGCCGGCGGTGTTCTTGACTGCGGGATCCATGCTCATGAGACCGTCCTCTCGCCCTTGGCGTCCTTCTTGAGCTTCGCGGCCGTCTTGGGCTTGGCGTTGGAGCCGCCGCCCGTCGACGCGATCCGCCGCGCGAGCATGAAGTTGAGCACTCCGACCGCGATGATGATGAGGAACAGAATCCAGGAGACCGCGGCCGCCCGGCCGAAGCTCTGCTGGGCGCCCCACCCGAGCTCGTAGATGTACATGGTCACGGTCATCCACTGGCGTGAGGCGCCACCCTGGCCGGTCTGGTCGAAGACGCGGGGCTCGTCGAAGATCTGCAGGCCGCCGATGGTCGCGGTGATCACCACGAAGATGATCGTGGGGCGCAGCAGCGGCACCGTGATCGAGAGGAACTGGCGCACCCGCGACGCGCCGTCGATCATCGCGGCCTCGTAGAGGTCGCGCGGGATGGCCTGCATGGCGGCCAGGAAGATCAGGGTGACGTAGCCGGTCCAGCGGAAGTTGACCATCGTGGCGATGGCGACGTGGCTGGCCAGCACGTCGGAGTGCCAGCCCACCGGGTCAAGACCGATGCCCTCGATGAGGGTGTTGATGAGGCCGGCACGGTCGGCGAACATCTTGTTGAAGATGACGCCGACGGCCACCGGAGCCACGACGAAGGGGCCGAGCACGCCCATGCGCCAAAAGGTCTTGGCGCGGATGTTCTGGTTGAGCACCGCTGCGAGCAGCAACGCGCCCAAGGTCTGGGTGATCCCGGAGATCAGGAAGATGCTGAAGGTGTTGCGCAGGCCGATCCAGAAGTTCCGCTGGTCGAGCACCTGGCTGTAGTTGGCGAAGCCGACGTACTCCCCCTTGCCACCGATCAGCGACCACTCGTGGAGCGAGACCCACAGCGTGTAGCCGAGCGGGAAGATCCCCACGAGGGCGAAGAGGACGAAGAACGGAGAGATGTACAGGTACGGCGAGTACTTGTAGTCCCAGTTCCGGAGCCGCTGTCGCCACGTGGGCGCCGGCGAGCTCTGCTGGGACGACGGCGCGATGTCGGGCTGCGCCAGGGATGTCCGGGTCGCCATCGCGACCTCCTCAACGTCGGTGGAGTCGACGCCGGCCGCACGAGGTGCGACCGGCGTCGAGAGGGATCAGTTCAGCGCTGCGATGGCGCTCTCGAACGTGGACCACGATGACGCGGCGTCGTCACTCTGGTCGATGTCCACGCGGGCGATCGCCTGCTGGATCTCGTCGTTCACCGCGGCGTACTGGGGGCCCTTGAAGGGCACGACGCTCACCGCAGCCGCACGGTCGGAGAAGATCTGACCGGTGGGCTGACCGTCGAAGAACGAGTTCTCCGTGTCGAGCAGGACCGACGACTCCAGCGCAGCGAGCTGGCTGGGGAAGGTGCCCTTGCTCTGGAAGGCGGAGATCTGCTGCTCGGGCGCGGTCAGCCAGGCAGCCAGCGCCTTGGCCTCCTCGGGGTGCTCGCTCTGCGTCGGTACGGTTAGGAACGAGCCGCCCCAGTTGCCGCCACCACCGGGGAAGGTGTTGGCGATCTGCCAACCCTCGACACCGGCAGCGTTGCCCTCGATCACGCCGAGCATCCAACTCGGGCACGCCATCGTGGCGAAGCCGTCGCGCTGGAAGGAGGTGGTCCAGTCGTCGCTCCACTGGGACAGGCGGGCCGAGAGACCGTCCTCGGAAGCAGTGAGCACCTGGTCGTAGATGTCCTTGACCTCGGCGTTGTCGAGCACCGTGAGAGTGCCGTCCTCGTCCTCGTAGGGGTAGGCGACCTGGTTGATCATCGCGTTGTAGACCGCTCCGGCGGACTCCATCCACGGGACGTCCGACTTCTCCGCGAAGTCGCGCCCGGCGTCGAAGTAGGAGTCCCAGTCGTCGCCGAGCATCGCAGCCACGGCGTCAGGGTCGCTCGGCATGCCGGCTGCCTCGAACAGGTCGGCGCGGTAGCAGATGGCCTCGGGGCCGATGTCGGTGCCGTAACCGATCAGCGTTCCGTCGGCGGTCGTGGCCTGCTCGACCTTCCAGTCGAGCCACCGGCCCTCGACGTCGGCCGAGGACAGGTCGACGAACTTGTCGGGGTACTGCATGAACTGCGGGAGCCAGTCGACCTCGACGGCCTCGATGTCCGAGAGGCCGGAGCCGGCAGCGAGGCGGGTGAGGATGTTGTCACGCGCCTCGTTGGCGGTGGCCGCCTTCTTGAGCTTGACGGTGACGTTGGGGTTCTCGGCCTCGTAGGCAGCAATGAGGTCCTCGTAGCCGAACTCGTTGAACGTCGCCACGGTGAGCGTGACCTTGCCGTCGCTGGCGCCGTCGTCGCCTGAGCCACCGCAACCGGTGGCGATCAGGGCCAGGGCTGCAGCGCCGACGATGTAGGCGGATTTCCGACCTGTGGGCATGTGAGCTTCTCCAAACGTGAAGGCCCCCACCGGTGGGCCGCCGTTGACTGATGGATGAGGAAGGTCCGGTGAGCGAGAGAGCGCTCTCTCGACTCAGAATGAGGGACGCTCGGGGATGTGTCAACTGTCACATCCGGGCATTGCCTCGCTCCCTCCGTCTGTGCGACCCTCCTCGCAGAGAGCGCTCTCTGACGCTCAGAGGAGGGAACCCCCATGCACGACGCACCATCCGGTCCCGTCCGCGAACAGGACGGCTACTGGCTCGACCTCACGGCGATGGAGCCGTTCTTCATGACCCTCGCCGGAGCCTCGGACGCCTGGGCCTTCCTCTCCAGCACCGGTGGCATCACCGCCGGTCGGCGCAGCGCCGAGCACGCTCTCTTCCCCTACGAGACCGAGGACAAGATCACCCAGTCCTCGGCCCACACCGGCGGCTTCACCGCGCTCACCGACACCCGTGGCGAGTCCGGCGCCCTCCCCTGGCTGCCGCTGGACCCGCACGCGCGCACCGTCTCGGGCAGCCGGCGGCTCCACAAGACCGCCCTCGGCGACGCGATCACCTTCGAGGAGAGCAACGACGACCTAGGGCTGACGTTCTCGGTCACCTGGCGCACCAGCGACGAGTTCGGGGTGGTGCGCCAGTGCGAGCTGCGCGACAACCGGGGCGAGGCGCGCACCGTCTCGCTCGTCGACGGCTTGCTCAACCTCCTGCCCCCGGGTGCCTCGGTGCAGGTGACGCGCAACCTCAGCAACCTCCTCGACGCCTACAAGGTCACCGAGGTCGACCCAGGGACCGGCCTCGGCGTGGTCTACCTCAACTCCCTGCTCACCGACCTTGCGGAGCCCGCCGAGTCCCTCGCCGCCACCGCCGTGTGGCAGGTCGGCCTTCCGGCTACCGACCACCTGCTCTCGACGCGCCACCTCGCCGACGTGACCCGCGGCCTGCCCGTGCCCGGGCAGCAGCAGGTGCGTGGCGAGCGCGCCGCCTTCCTGACGCGCTGCGAGCTCGCCCTGCCCGCCCACGGCGTGCACCGATGGAGCGTCATCGCCGACGTCGACCTCGACTCGGCCCAGCTCGTCGACCTGCGCGACCTCGTCGCCGACGCCGACACCGCTGCGGCCCGGGTCGAGACCAGCCTCGAGGAGAACCGGTGTCGGCTGCGGGCGCTGGTGGCCTCGGCCGACGGCCTCCAGTGCAGCGGCGACCCCCTCGCTGCCGACCACCACCTCGCCAACGTGCTGTTCAACATCATGCGCGGCGGTGTCTTCCGCGACGGCTACCGCCTCGAGCTCGACGACGTCCGCGACTACCTCCACACGCGCAACCGCGCCGTGCTCGAGCGCTTCGACGCGCTGCTGCCCGCCGACGTCCGCGCCGACCTGAGCGTGCAGCGCCTCCACGACTGGGCCGCCACGACCGACGACGCCGACCTGGTCCGGCTCCTGCGCGGCTTCCTGCCGCTCACCTTCGGACGCCGTCACGGTGACCCGAGCCGGCCGTGGAACAAGTTCGACATCGTCGTCAACGGCCCCGACGGCCGCCCGCGAAGCGACTACCAGGGCAACTGGCGCGACATCTTCCAGAACTGGGAGGCGCTCGCCTGGTCGTTCCCGGGCTACCTCGGCGGCATGATCTCAACCTTCGTCGACGCCACGACCCTCGACGGCTACAACCCCTACCGGATCTCGCGCGCCGGCGTCGACTGGGAGACGCCGGACCCCGAGGACCCCTGGGCCAACATCGGCTACTGGAGCGACCACCAGATCGTCTACCTGCTCGCACTGCTCGAGACCGCCGATGCCTTCTCCCCCGGCACGGTCTCCGAGATGCTGCACCAGCAGGTGTTCACCTCCGCCGACGTGCCCTACCGCCTCGCCGACTTCGACCAGATGCTCGTCGACCCCCGCGAGACCATCTCCTTCGACGAGGGCGCGCACGACGCCGCACGCCGGCGGGCTGCCCTGATCGGCGGCGACGGTCTGCTGGCCCACGACGACCAGGGCTCCCTGGTGCGCTCCACCCTGGCCGAGAAGCTGCTGCTCCTGCTCTGCGCCAAGCTGGTCAACCTCGTCCCCCGCGGCGGCATCTGGATGAACACCCAGCGCCCGGAGTGGAACGACGCCAACAACGCCCTGGTCGGTCACGGGCTGTCGGTCGTCACCGTGGCCTACCTGCGTCGCTACCTCGACCACGTCCAGACGCTCCTGACCTCCGACGGACACGACGTCGAGGTCTCGGCCGAGCTCGCGACGTTCGTGCACCGGGTCATCGAGGCCCTGCGCGACGCGCGCCAGCACGTCGCCGCCGAGGACTGGCAGACCCACGCCCGGCACACGGTCGAGGTGCTGGGTCGTGCGGCAGCCGACTACCGCAGCGAGGTCTACGCGCAGAAGTACGCCGGCCGCTCCGTGCTCGCCGCGGCCGACGTCGCGGACCTGCTCACCCTGGCCCTGGAGCTATGCGACCTCACGCTCGAGGCCAACCGCCGCAGCGACGGCCTGTTCCACGCCTACAACTCGATGGCGATGACCGACCACCAGGTCGTCGTCGAGCGTCTCCCGCTGATGCTCGAGGGCCAGGTGGCCGTGCTCGCCAGTGGTGCGCTCGACAGCGGTGACGCCCTGTCGCTCCTGGTCGCCCTGCGCTCCAGCCCGCTCTACCGTGCCGACCAGCACAGCTACCAGCTCTACCCCGACGTGCCGACGACTCCGTTCATGGACCGCAACATCCTGCCCGAGCGGGCCGGCGGCCTCGGGCTGGTCATCGAGCTCCTGAGCCGCGGCGACCGCTCACTCGTGACGCGTGACGGCCGCGGCGGCCTGCACTTCGTTGCCGGGCTGCGCAACGCCAAGGACCTTCACGCCGCGCTCGACCTGATCGCCTCCCAGGCCGAGCTCGCCGGCCTGGTAGCCACTGACCGCGCGGCGCTGGGCGAGGTCTTCGAGGAGGTCTTCGACCACGCCACCTTCATCGGGCGTTCGGGATCGTTCTTCGCCTTCGAGGGCCTCGGCAGCATTTACTGGCACATGGTCTCCAAGCTGTTGCTCGGCGTTCAGCGTGCGGCGCTGGCGACGTCGAGCCCCGACGCCGACCTCGTCGCGGCCTACGAGGACGTCCGGCAGGGGTTGGGCTACTGCAAGGACCCCGCCACCTACGGCGCCTTCCCCACCGACCCCTACTCCCACACACCAGCGGGTCGCGGAGCCAAGCAGCCGGGCATGACCGGTCAGGTGAAGGAGGAGGTCATCACCCGCTTCGCCGAGATGGGCGTGCGCGTCGCCGACGGCGTGGCCCTGCTCGACCCCCGGCTCGTGCGCGAGACCGAGTGGCTCGCGGAGCCGAGCGTCTTCGACTACGTCGACGTGCACGGCGCGCCCGCCCGGATCGAGGTCAACGCCGACGCGTTCGCGTTCACCTGGTGCCAGGTGCCGATCGTGGTCATGCGCGGCGGCGAGCGGGGCTGGGAGGTGCAGGCCCGCGACGGACAGGTGACCCGTATCCCCGGCGACGTCCTGCCCCGAGAGGTCACCGTCGAGCTCTTCGGTCGCACGGGCGCCCTGGTCTCGATCACCGCCTACCTCGACCTGGCGGCCGAGGCGTCCTCGTGAGCGCGGAGCAAGCCGCCTACCTCGACCCGACCCGGTCCGTCGAAGACCGGGTCGGCGACCTGCTCACGCGCATGGACCCGGCCGAGAAGATCGGGCAGATGCTGATGCTCTATCCGCAGGACGACCTCCCCGAGCTGGTCGTCGATCGCGGAGTCGGAGCAATCCTGCACACGCGTCCCGACCAGATCGCCGAGGCGAGCCGGCTGGTCGCGCAGACCCGTCTGCAGGTCCCGTTGCTGATCGCCGACGACTGCATCCACGGCCACTCCTTCTGGCCGGGCGCCACGATCTTCCCCACCCAGCTGGCGATGGCGTGCGCCTGGGACGCCGACCTCGTGGAGCGCATCGGGCGGGCGACGGCAGTCGAGGCCTCATCGACCGGCCTGCACTGGACCTTCTCGCCCGTCCTGTGCGTCACCCGCGACCTGCGGTGGGGCCGCGTCGGCGAGACCTTCGGCGAGGACCCGTTCCTCATCGGCGAGCTCGGCTCGGCGATGATCCGCGGCTACCAGGCCGACGGGCTCTCCGACCCCACCGCCGTGCTGGCGTGCGCCAAGCACTTCGCAGGCTACAGCGAGACGCAGGGAGGCCGCGACGCGAGCGAGTCCGACCTGACGCCGCGCAAGCTGCGCTCGTGGTTCCTACCGCCGTTCGAGCGCGCGGCCCGCGAGGGCTGCCGCACCTTCATGCTGGGCTACCAGGCGATCGACGGGACACCGGTCACCATCAACTCCTGGCTGCTCGACGAGGTCCTCAAGCGTGAGTGGGGCTACACCGGAACGCTCGTCACCGACTGGGACAACGTCGGGCGCATGGTCTGGGAGCTGAAGATCATGCCCGACCACGTGAAAGCCGCCGCGGCGGCGATCCGGGCCGGCAACGACATCATCATGACCACCCCGGACTTCCTGCCCGGCGCACTCGCCGCCCTCGACCAGGGCCTGGTCACCGAGGACCAGCTCGACGCCTG
>JBFJKO010000117.1:0-8299 GCA_041634935.1 Nocardioides sp. | reverse complement strand
AGGATCTGGTTGAGCTGAGCCTCCTCGACCTGGAGGTCGAACTCGTACTTGTCCGGGTACGCCGTGCGCGCCGGGTCGGTGTCCGGGTCCCACTCGGGGTTGCGGACGAGCTCGAGGGACTTCTCCGGGACGTACTTGCCGAACTTGTACGGGCCGGTGGCCAGGGGCTTGAGGCGGTACTTCTCCGGGTCGGAAGCAGCACCTTCCTGGATCGGACCCATGGCGGCGAAGGAGCCCCAGTAGTTCATGTCGGGGAACGGCGTGTCCATGGTGTAGGTGACGTCCATGCCGTCGACCGTGACCGCGTCGAAGCCGTTGAGGCCGTTGCCGGTGTAGGGACCCTCGTAGGTGTCGCCACCCTTGAAGTAGTCGTTGGAGAACGCGGGGCCCTCGGGGAACGCCTCACGGTCCATCGACCGAGCGGCCGAGAAGATGAAGTCCTCGGGCTCGACGGGGGTGCCGTCCTCGTAGGTGATGCCTTCCTTCAGCGTGAAGGTCCACTCGGTGAAGTCGTCGTTGGGACGGCCCAGGTCGGTGGCGAGGTCGGGGACGAGGACCATCGAGTTGGTCTCCTCGTCGTAGGCGTACTGCGTCCAGGCACGCGTCACGAGACCGGTGAGGATCGAGGACGTGTTCTGGTAGTAGGCCTCGGTCGGGTCCATGGTGTTGAGGCCCGAGGAGGAGATGACCTTGACGGTGCCACCCTCCGTGGCGCCCTCGATCGTGACGGGACCCTCACGCGTGGGGTCGAGCGTCTGACCGGTGTCGCCGCTCTTGCCGGCTGCGTCGCGGTCCTCGTCGCTCGTGCCCGAGGAACCCGTGCTTCCATCTCCACCGCATGCTGCCAGCGCGAAGGCGCTGACGGCGGCGATCGCGATGATCGGTTGCTTCAACCGCATCGTGTGCCCACCCTTCTTTCCATCTTGTGTGTCTCCCGATGCCCAGGGTTGGGTCACCGGCGAGTCTTGGGGTCGAAGGCGTCCCGGATCGAGTCGCCGACGAGGTTCAGGGCGATGACCATGATCATGATGGTCACCACCGGGGTCCAGAGGTACAGCGGATAGACCTCGAAGTAGTCGGTCGCCGTGTTGACCGTCTTGCCCAGCGAGGGGCTCTCGGTGAGCCCGATCCCGAGGAACGAGAGTCCCGCCTCCGCGGCCACGTAGGCCGGCACCGACAGCGAGATCGCCACGACGATGGGGGCCACCAGGTTGGGCAGGAGCTCCTTGAAGAGGATCTGCCAGGTCGGCACGCCGATCACCCGGGCGGCCTGGACGAACTCCCGCTCGCGCAGCGACAGGACCTGTCCGCGGATCAGGCGGGCCAGGCCCATCCAGCCGAAGAGCACCAGGATCGCCACGAGCGAGTAGAGCTCGGCACGACGCAGCGTGTCCTGGTCGCCGCCGAAGCGGCTGGTGATGATCGGTGCCAGCGCGAGGGCCCCGAGGATGAAGGGGAACGACAGGAAGAAGTCGATGAGGAACGACAGCACCGCGTCGAGGGCACCCTTGGCGTAGCCGGCGATCAGGCCGAGCGTGACCCCGACGATCGTGGAGATCACGGTGGCGAGGATGGCGACGGTCAGCGACGTGCGCAGCCCGTAGAGCAGCAGCGCGAGGTTGTCGCGACCGCTGCCGGGCTCGATGCCGAGCGGGTGCTCGAGGGTGAACGGATAGTTGGGAGGCCCGAGCCGCGGCAGGCCGCCGCCCTCGAGCATGTCGCTCGGCGTGGGGGCGGCGGGGTCCTTCTGGTCGGGGTAGATGTCGAGCCAGTCGGTGATCCAGGGCGCGAGGAGGGCGAGCACCGCGAGCAGCAGCAGGATGCTCCCGCACACCACCGCGAGCTTGTCGTGCGCGAGACGGCTCAGCGCGATCTTCGTGGGCGAGCGACCGGCGAGCTCCTTGGGAGTGTCGGGCTCCTCGGGCGGGACTTCCTCACCGCCGGGACCCTCCACGGCATCCACGCTCAGACCGGACGACATGCTCACCTCGTTGACCCGTTGGCACGGGCCTGTTCAGCTCGACCGGAGGGACTGCTGCCTCCGACGCGCTCTCCCGAGCGCCGTGAGGGACTCTAAAGGACCGGCACCCCGGAACCGGGCACGTAACCGTAACGATCTGGTCTCGGCCACCGGGGTGCTCGTCCGCCGTATCACTACGAGGGCGGGAGATCCTTCGCCGGCGCGCCGTCGACGCCCGCCTCCTTGCGCTGTGCGGGCGTGATCGGCGCAGGGGCGGCCGTCAGCGGGTCGTAGCCTCCACCGGACTTGGGGAAGGCGATGACGTCGCGGATCGAGTCGGTGCCGGCGAGCAGCGCGCAGATCCGGTCCATGCCGACGGCGATGCCGCCGTGCGGCGGCGCGCCGAAGGTGAAGGCGTCGAGCAGGAAGCCGAACTTCTCGTGGGCCTCCTCGTCGCTGAGGCCCATGACGGCGAAGACGCGCTTCTGGACGTCCTCGCGGTGGATCCGGATCGAGCCACCGCCGAGCTCGTTGCCGTTGCAGACGATGTCGTAGGCGTAGGCCAGGGCGCTGCCCGGGTCGGTGTCGAAGGTGTCGGCGAACTCCGGCTTGGGGCCGGTGAACGCATGGTGCACCGCCGTCCAGGCACCCTCCCCCACTGCGACGTCGCCACTGGCGACGGCGTCCGTGCTGGGCTCGAACATCGGCGCGTCGACGACCCACGTGAAGGCGAAGGCGCTCTCGTCGATCAGGTCGCAGCGGCGCCCGATCTCCAGGCGTGCGGCGCCCAGGAGCGCCCTGCTCGGCTTGGTGGCACCGGCGGCGAAGAAGATGCAGTCACCCGGCTGGGCGCCCACGTGCGCAGCCAGGCCGGCCTTCTCGGCGTCGCTGAGGTTCTTGGCGACCGGTCCGCCGAGCTCGCCGTCGTCCTGCACGAGCACGTAGGCGAGGCCCTTCGCACCGCGCTGCTTGGCCCACTCCTGCCACGCGTCGAGCTTCTTGCGCGGCTGGCTCGCGCCACCGGGCATCACGACCGCGCCGACGTACTCCGCCTTGAAGACACGGAACGGCGTCTCGGCGAAGTAGTCCGTGCACTCGACGAGCTCGTTGCCCATCCGCAGGTCGGGCTTGTCGGAGCCGAAGCGGCGCATCGCGTCGGCGTAGGTCATCCGCGGAATCGGGCGCGGGATCTCGACGTCGATCAGCGCCCACATGGCCGACAGCACGTCCTCCATGAGGGCGATGACGTCGTCCTGCTCGACGAAGGACATCTCGATGTCGAGCTGGGTGAACTCGGGCTGCCGGTCAGCGCGGAAGTCCTCGTCGCGGTAGCACCGCGCGATCTGGTAGTAGCGCTCCATGCCGGCGACCATCAGCAGCTGCTTGAAGAGCTGCGGGCTCTGCGGCAGGGCGTACCAGCTGCCGGGCTGCAGACGCGCCGGCACGAGGAAGTCGCGCGCACCCTCGGGCGTCGAGCGGGTCAGGGTCGGGGTCTCGACCTCGACGAACTCGTGCGCGTCGAGGACGTCGCGCGCCGCCTTGTTGATCTTGCTGCGCAGGCGCAGCGCGGCGTTGGGACCGCTACGGCGCAGGTCGAGGTAGCGGTGCTTGAGACGCGCCTCCTCCCCCACGTCGACGTGGTCGCTGATCGGGAACGGCAGCGGCGCCGCGGCGCTGAGGACCTCGACGTCGGAGGCGACGATCTCGATCTCGCCGGTGGCGAGGTTGGGGTTCTCGTTGCCCGGCTTGCGGGCGCTGACCTCGCCGGTGATCTTGAGGCAGTACTCGGCGCGCAGCTGGTGGGCGACGTCCTCGTCGCGGATGACGACCTGGACGACACCGCTGGCCTCGCGCAGGTCGATGAACGCCACACCCCCGTGATCGCGTCGGTTGGCGACCCATCCGGCGAGGGTGACGGTCTGGCCGACGTGCTCGGCACGCAGGGTGCCGGCGTCGTGGGTGCGGATCACTGGTTCTTCTCCTCGTTGGCTGGGCTGGTGGAGCTGCCCTGTCTGGTCGAGACCACCTGCGGTCGCAGGTCCTCGGTGGGTGGGGTCCAGGTGGCCGGATCTGCGGCCACCTGCTCCCCGGAGCGGATGTCCTTGACCTGGTGGGTCGCATCGATGGTCGACCCCGGGCCGAACCACACGTAGGGGATGCCGCGGCGCTCGGCCACGCGGATCTGCTTGCCGAACTTGGCCGCGGTCGGCGCGACCTCGCACGGGACGCCGTTGGCCCGCAGCGCGGCCGCGACGGCGTCGCTGTCGCCGCGCGACTCCTCGTCGCTGACGGCGACCAGCACCGCGCTCGGCACCGGGCGGTCGGCGACCAGCGCGCCCTTGGTGAACAGCGGCACGAGCGCCCGGCTGACGCCGAACGAGATGCCGACGCCGGGGTACGTCGTCCGACCGTCGCTGGCGAGGGCGTCGTAGCGGCCACCGGAGCAGATCGAGCCGAGGCTCTCGCTGCCCGCGAGACGGGTCTCGAAGACCGTGCCGGTGTAGTAGTCGAGACCGCGGGCGATCGAGAGGTCCGCCACGACGCTGACCCGGTCGGTGATCAGCGGCCGGCACGCCTGCACGAGCGCCGACAGCTCGGCCAGCCCCTCGCTCAGCAGCGGGTCGACGACACCGAGGGCCTCGACGCGCGCGACGAAGGAGTCGTCGGAGGCGCGGATCCCGGCCAGCGCCAGGCACTGCGCCGCCTGGTCGGCGGTCAGCCCCGCCTCCTCGACGAGGAGGTCGGCGACCTTGTCGGCCGGCAGCTTGTCGAGCTTGTCGACCAGACGCATGACCTCGTCGACGTCGGGCACGCCGAGACCGGTGTAGAAGCCCTGGATGAGCTTGCGGTTGTTGACCTGGAGCGTGAACGCCGGCAGGAAGTCGAGCTGCGCGAGCGCCTCGACCATCACCGTGGCCACCTCGACGTCGTGGTGGAAGGGCAGCACGTCGCGCCCGACGACGTCGATGTCGGCCTGGGCGAACTCGCGGTAGCGGCCCTCCTGGGGCCGCTCGCCCCGCCACACCTTCTGGATCTGGTAGCGGCGGAAGGGGAACTCGAGCTTGCCGGCGTGCTCGAGCACGTAGCGCGCGAACGGGACGGTCAGGTCGAAGTGCAGCCCGAGGCCGGAGTCGTTGCCGGAGTCGGCGTCCTGGAGCCGGCGCAGGACGTAGACCTCCTTCGAGGTGTCGCCCTTGCGGAGCAGCTGGTCCATCGGCTCGACCGCGCGGGTCTCGATGCCGGCGAAGCCGTGCAGCTCGAAGGTCGCGCGCAGGGTGTCGAGCACGCGCTGCTCGACCGCGCGCTGCTCGGGGAGCAGCTCGGGGAACCCGCTGAGCGGGGAGATCTTGGAGGCCATCTGGCGATTCGTCCTAGAGGTCCTGGAGGAAGGGGTTGGTCGCGCGCTCGCGACCGATGGAGGTCTGCTCACCGTGGCCCGGCAGCACGACGATGTCGTCGGCGAGCGGGAGGACCTTGGTGGCCAGGCTCCGCAGCATCGTGGGGTGGTCGCCGCCCGGCAGGTCGGTGCGGCCGATCGAGCCCGCGAAGAGCAGGTCGCCGGAGAACATGACCTCCGAGACGTCGGTCGACACCTCGTCGGGGTACGGCGTCCGGAAGGTCACCGAGCCCTCGGTGTGACCCGGGGCATGGTCGACGACGAAGGAGAGCCCGGCCAGCTCGAGCACCTGGGCGTCGCTCAGCTCACGCACGTCGTCGGGCTCGGCGAACTCGTAGCTGCCGCCGAGCAGCATGGAGGTCGTCTCGGGCGACATCCCCTGCATCGGGTCGGCGAGCAGGTGCCGGTCGCGCGGGTGGATCCAGGCCGTGGCGTCGTAGGTGCCCGCGACCGGCGCGACCGACCACATGTGGTCGACGTGTCCGTGGGTCACCAGGATCGCGACCGGCTTGAGCCGGTGCTCGCGCACCACGTCGGCGACACCCGAGGCGGCGTCCTTCCCGGGGTCGATGACGACGCACTCGGACCCGGGTCCGGTGGCAGCGACGTAGCAGTTGGTGCCCCAAGGACCTGCCGGAAAGCCTGCGATCAACACTGCGTCAGGGTAGCGAGGTGCGGGCCGTGGAGTCGCGTCGGTATCGGGGCACCGCACCTCGGGTCGCCGCCCGGAGGTGACGCACCACTAGCATGGTGCCCGGCGTTACGGGACAACGAAGAGGGATGCGCAGTGACGAGCAGCGAATGGGGTCGCGTCGACGACGACGGCACCGTGTATGTCAGGACCGTGGACGGCGAACGACCGGTGGGGTCCTACCCCGCGGGCACGCCCGAGGAGGCCCTGCACTTCTTCACCGAGCGCTATGCCGCGCTGGCCTTCGAGGTCCAGCTGCTGGAGCAGCGGGTCAACGGCGCCAAGCTCGCCCCCGAGGAGGCCGCGGAGTCGATCAAGACCGTCCGCGCCCAGGTCGCCGACGCCAACGCCGTGGGCGACCTCGCCTCGCTGATCGGTCGCCTCGACGCGCTCGCCCCGGTGCTCGCCGTCCAGCGCGAGGCCCGCAAGGCCGAGAAGGCCGAGAAGGCCGCCGAGGCCAAGGCCGAGAAGGAAGCCCTCGTCGCCGAGGCCGAGAAGATCGCCGCCGGCTCCGACTGGCGCGGCGGCGCCAACAAGCTGCGTGACCTCCTCGAGAAGTGGAAGGCGCTGCCGCGCATCGACCGTGCCTCCGACGACGCGCTCTGGAAGCGCTTCTCCGGTGCCCGCACGGCCTACACGCGCCGCCGCAAGACGCACTTCGCCGAGCAGGACGAGAAGCGCGAGGGCGCTCGCGTGATCAAGGAGCGCCTCGCCACGGAGGCCGAGGCCCTCGCCGGCTCCACCGAGTGGGGCCCGACCGCGGGCAAGTACCGCGACCTGATGCGTGACTGGAAGGCCGCCGGACCGGCGCCCAAGGACGTCGACGACGCGCTGTGGAAGCGCTTCCGCGGAGCCCAGGACGCCTTCTTCGGCGCCCGCGACGCCGCCAACGCGGCGCTCGACGCGGAGTTCGCCGAGAACGCCGTCGTCAAGGACGCCCTCATCGTCGAGGCCGAGGCGCTGCTCCCGGTCAAGGACGTCGACGCCGCCAAGAAGGCCTTCCGCGACCTCGCCGACCGCTGGGACGCCGCCGGCAAGGTCCCGCGCGACCGGATGAAGGAGCTCGAGGGCCGCATGCGCGCCGTCGAGCAGGCCATCCGCTCCGTCGAGGACGACGCCTGGAAGCGCTCGGACCCCGAGAAGTCGGCCCGCGCCAACGACATGGTCGCCAAGCTCGAGGACGCCATCGCCGAGGTCGAGAAGGACCTCGAGAAGGCGCGCGCGGCAGGCAACGACAAGAAGGTCAAGGACCTCGAGGACAACCTCGCCTCGCGACAGTCGTTCCTGGAGATGGCCAAGCGCGCCAGCGCCGACTACTCCTCCTAGCACCACCCGGCCCTCGAGCCGCCGCCCCTTGGTCATCGAGTGGCCGCCCCCTGGGTCATCGAGTAGCCGGCCGAAGCGACGAAGTCGCCAGGCCGGCCTATCGAGATGTCTCCGTGAGCCTCACCGCAGCGTCTCGATACGCCGGTCGCTCGCTGGCTGTTCTGCACCGCGAGGTTGGTGACACTCGGTGTGGCGAGTAGATGAGGGGAGGGCCTTCCCGGTTCGGTGTGAAGCGACGAAGCATCCACTGGCGAAAGAAAGGCCCTCCGATGACCCACGCTAACGCCCCGCTGACCCCTGAAGGCCGCCGACGCCTCTGCGAGCGAGTTGATTCCGGTCGACCGATCTGTCACGTCGCTGCCGAAGCGGGTATCGCTCGTCAGAGGTTGGGCCACTGGTATGCCCGGTGGGTTCGCGAGGGCGAAGCAGGACTGCAGGACCGCTCGAGTCGACCCCACCGCAGCCCGCACCAGACCCCGGTCGAGATCGAGGCCGCAGTGTGCGCAAAGCGACGCAGCCGCAGAGTCGGCCCGGTCCAGCTCGTCGGACTCCTGGCCGAAGACGGGATCATCACGAACGCCTCAACGCTCTACCGCATCCTCGTGCGCCACGGCATCAGCCGGCTGCGTGACCTCGACGTCTCAGGTGAGGACATGCGCGAGCCCGTGCGGCGCTATGAGTACGACGAGCCCGGCGCGATGATCCACGTCGATGTCAAGAAACTCGGCCGGATCCCCAACGGGGGCGGGCATCGGGTCCACGCGAAGGGTTCAGCAGCGCATCGCGACGGCGAACGTCAACGCCATGCCGCAGCACGAGCACGCAAGAAGGCCGGCCGCACCCAGCCCCGCACCCGGGTCGGCTATGTCTACCTGCACACCGCGATCGATGACCACTCCCGCCTGGCCTACACCGAAGAACTCCT
>JBFJKO010000116.1:0-8317 GCA_041634935.1 Nocardioides sp. | reverse complement strand
GACCTTCCGGCTGCGCGAGGCCGACCAGGGCGTCCACCGCCTCAGGCTGCGGCTGGGCAAGGGCCTGCACCGCGTGCAGGCGGTCTACCTCGGCAACCGGTTCGTCGAGCCCAGCAAGTCGCGCAACCGCAAGGCCCGCGCGCGCCGTTGACCAGGCCACGGACCGCCGGACACCCGCCCCTCAGCCCGGGGGGCGGGTGTCGGCGGCAAGCGCAAGCGCGAGCAGCATCTTGTCGCGCGGGTCGGCGAGCGTGCGCCCGGTGAGGGTCTCGATCTGCTTGAGCCGGTAGATGACGGTGTTGCGGTGGCAGAAGAGATCGGCGGCCGCGTGCGTGGGCGACCCGTCGTGGCGCAGCAGCGCCTCGAGGGTCTCGATCAGGGTGTCGCGCTGGGCCTCGGGCTGGCTGAGCAGCGGCCCGATGGTCTGCTCGATCAGCACCGACGTCACCTGCGGGCTGCCGATCATCAGCACCTCGGGGAGCCGGTCGGCCACCGACACCGCGCGTCGCTCGTGGCGCGACAGCGTCTCCGCGGCCCGGTTGGCGAGCAGGAACGCGGTCGCGAACCCGGGCAGGCCGCCGACCGCGCGGGCGACCCCCATCCGGGCCGGGGCGTGCGGGTCGAGCAGGGCGCACAGGGCGGTCTCGTCGGGCAGGTCCCCGAAGAGCAGCCCGAAGTAGACCCCCGAGCGGACGTGCCAGCGCGCGCCGATCCCCGCGCGGTCGAGGCGGTCCTCGACCGAGCCGAGGTCGTCGGCGGTGTCGGGCTCGTGCAGCACCACCACGCACGCGAGGTCGTCGCCGGCGCCGATGTCGAGCGCGGCGCGCGCCTCCTCGACGTACGCCGGGTCGCCGCCGCGGCCCTCGAGGAGAGCGTCGAGGGTGGCCTGCTGACGCTGGAGGTCCTGGCGGTGCACCCGGGCACTCTCGCGCCGGTAGGCGTCGATGAGCACCGCGTTCTGGGTGTCGAGGTTCGACCAGACCGTGCTGGCTGCCGAGAGCAGCACCCGCTCGTCGATCCCATGGTCGTCGCCGGAGCCCGCGCGTGCGACCAGCGCCTCCCACAGCATCCGCGCGCCCACCGTGTAGGCGTGCAGCACCATCTCGAGGGGCACGCCCTGGCGGGCGCGGCGGCGTCCGGTCTCGCGCCACAGGTCGGTGGCGTTGGCCGCGCCGGTCCCGCCGCGCGAGAGGACCGTCAGGCCCCGCTTGATGTGCTGGCGGCAGCTCGCCCGGACGTCGGCCCGCAGCTCGGGTCCGTAGCGATCGTAGGCGTCGTCGTCGCGCTCCAGCAGGGTCAACGTGATGCTGTCGGCGATGGCGTCGGACGAGTCCAGGAGCAGGCCCCAGGCGCGGGCCACGGCATCCTCGCCGACGACGTCGTCGCCGGCCCCGCCGACGAGTGCTCCCGTGCTCATGAGGTCACGGTCGCACTAGATGCACAGATTTGACCACCCCTGAAACCACTCATTGCACAATTGGACCCGTCAGATACCGTGACAGCAGTCACAAACACCAAGGTTCTTTGTGCTGGACGCCTAATGCGGCGACTAGTCGCTGAGCACCACAGTGGACTAGGTCACACCGCCCAACCGCACTGGAGGTCCCGTTGAGCACGACCGATCCGTCCCCGGCCGTTGTCGCGGAGCTCGACCTGCGCGACATCACGGTGCGCTTCGGCGGCCTCACCGCCCTCGACGACGTCGGCCTGGCCGTCCACCCCCGTCGCGTCCACGGGGTCATCGGCCCCAACGGCGCCGGCAAGACGACGCTCTTCAACGTCGCCTGCGGCTTCGTGCAGCCGAGCTCGGGATCGATCAAGATCCGCGGTGCCGCCCGCGCGCGACTGCGCCCCAACGACCTCGCCGGCCTGGGCATCGCCCGCACCCTGCAGGGGCTCGGGCTCTTCGACCACCTGACCGTGCTCCAGAACGTCGTCGTCGGGGCCGACCGCCACGCACGCAGCAGCTTCCTCTCGGCGCTGTTCTCGACCCCTGGCAGCTCGCGCGACGAGCGCCTGCTGCGCGACCGGGCGATGACGGTCCTCACCGAGCTCGGCGTCGCCGAGTACGCCGGCCGGTTCCCGCCGAGCCTCCCCTACCCGGTGCGCAAGCGGGTCGCCCTCGCCCGTGCCCTGGTCTCCGAGCCCGAGCTGCTCCTCCTCGACGAGCCCGCGAGCGGGTTGTCGGCCGACGAGATCGACGAGCTGGGTGAGCTGATCCGTAGCCTCAGCGCCTCGATGGCGGTGCTCCTGGTGGAGCACCACATGGACCTCGTCATGAAGGTCTGCGACGAGATCACCGTCCTCGACTTCGGCAAGGTGATCGCCCACGGCGCGCCCGACGAGGTCCGCGAGGACCCGGCCGTGCTCGACGCCTACCTCGGCGAGAACGTCGAAGGGGAGAAGTAGTCATGCTGAAGATCTCCGACCTCACCGCCGGCTACGGCCCGATCACCGCGCTGCGCGGTGTCTCCCTCACCGCCGAGGAGGGCCGCATCACCGCCGTCCTCGGGGCCAACGGCGCCGGCAAGACGACCCTGCTGCGCACGATCTCGGGCCTGCACCGCGCCGAGAGCGGCACCGTCGAGCTCGCCGGGCAGACCATCACCCGGGTCCCGGCCGACAAGATGCCGGCGCTGGGCATGTCGCACGTGCCGGAGGGTCGCGGCGTCATCACCGAGCTCACCATCGACGAGAACCTCCGCCTCGGCGGCCTCGCCCGCGGCCGGGTCAAGAGCGAAGAGCTCGACCGCATCTACAGCCTCTTCCCGCCGCTCGACGAGCGCCGTCACGTCCCGGCCGCCACGCTGTCCGGTGGTGAGCGGCAGATGCTGGTGATCGGGCGGGCCCTGATGGCCCGGCCCACGCTGCTGCTCCTCGACGAGCCGTCGCTGGGCCTGGCCCCGCGCATCGTCACGCAGATCTTCGAGCTGCTCCGCGGCCTGGTCAACGACGAGGGTCTCTCCGTCCTGCTCGTCGAGCAGAACGCCCGGAGCGCGCTCTCGGTGGCCGACCACGGCATCGTGCTCAACCTCGGTCAGGTCGTCGCCGACGACTCCGCCGCGACCTTGGCCGCGGACGACGGGCTGCGACACGCCTACCTCGGATTCTGACGAGGTGACCGCGCCGTGACCTCGACCCCGACCCACCGACCGCTCTCCCCCACGCACTAGGAAAGGAGGACCCCGTGCTGCAGTTCACCAACACCGCTCTCGCCGGCCTCGTCCTGGGCATGATCTTCGCTGCCTTCGCCCTGGCGCTGGTCCTGATCTGGCGCTCGACGCGCATCCTCAACTTCGCCCAGGCTCCGATGGCCGTGCTCACCACCTACATCGCGCTGGTGATGATCGAGGACGGCCAGTCCTACTGGTTGGCCTTCGTGGTGGCCCTGCTCTGCGGCCTGGTGCTCGGCGCCGTCGTCGAGCGGGTCGTCATCCGACCGGTGGAGGGCAAGCCCGACATCAACGCGGTGATCCTGACCCTCGGGCTCTTCATCGTGTTCAAGTCCGCCGCCGAGGTCATCTTCGGCACCAAGCTGCGCACCTACCCGCCCAGCTTCGGCGTCCGCGGCCTCTCGGTCGGCGACACCACGATCGGCATCACCACCTCCGACTTCTTCACGATCGGCGCCGTGCTGGCCACGATGGCCGTGCTGGTGGCGCTCTTCCGCTTCACCGACCTGGGCCTGAAGATGCGGGCCGCGGCCAACAACCAGGAGGTCGCCAAGCTGCTCGGGGTCAAGGTCGGCGCGATGCTGACCCTCGGCTGGGCGCTCGCCGCCGTCGTCGGCTCGCTCTCCGGTCTGCTCATCGCGAGCGGCGGTCTCGTGCAGCCCTCCTACATGGACTCCATCGTGGTCTTCGGCTTCATCGCCGCGGTCATCGGTGGCCTCGAGAGCCCGGTCGGAGCCGTCGTCGGTGGCCTCCTCCTCGGCTTCTCGCTCAGCTTCGTCAGCGGCTACATCGGCGCCCAGCTGGTCGCCCTGGTCGCGCTCGGCATCCTGATGCTCGTCCTGACCTTCCGCCCCGGCGGACTGTTCGCCGCAACCCAGGGAAGGCGGGTCTGATGAGCACCCTCACCACACGCGTCCGGGCGTCCTGGAGCAGCTACCCGCTGGTGCGCCACCTGGTGACCGCCGCGATCGCGCTGGTCGTCGTCATCGTCGTCCTCACCGCTGCGAGCGACTTCCAGGCCACCAAGCTCACCGAGATGGCCTACATCGCCATCGCCGCCGGCGGGCTGACCCTGCTGACCGGGCTCAACGGCCAGATCTCGCTCGGCCACGGCGCCCTCATGGCGTTCGGCGCCTACACGACCGCGCTGCTGTACGACGAGCGCGACGCCGGGCTGCCGCTGGTGCTCGTCGTCCTGATCGCCGTCGCGGTCACGGTGGCGGTCGGCGTCCTGATCGGTATCGCCGCGGCCCGACTGCACGGTCCCTACCTCGCCGGCGCCACGCTGACCCTCGCGATCGCCGTGCCCGGGCTGGGCAACCAGTTCAAGGACACCCTCGGCGGTGACCAGGGCCTGCGCCTGTTCGTGCCGGAGATCCCGCAGTGGGCCACCGACACCGCCTACTACCTCACCGGGTCCGACCCCAGCCGCAGCAAGTACGTCGCGTTCCTGGCCTGGGTCACCTTGATCATCGTCTTCATCCTGCTCGCCAACCTCGCCAGCAGCCGGGTCGGACGTCGCTGGGCCGCGGTCCGCGATGACGAGGTCGCCGCCGAGATCGCCGGCATCGACCTCACCCGCGCCCGCGTCTCGGCCTTCGTGGTCAGCGCCGCCGCGGCCGGTGCCGCCGGAGCGATGTTCGCCCTGGCCCAGCGCACGGTCAGCCCCCTCGGCTTCAGCCTGAACCTCAGCCTGACGCTGCTCGCCATCGTCGTCCTCGGCGGGCTCGGCAGCCTCACCGGAGCGATCCTGCTCTCGGGCGTGCTGGTCTTCCTGCCGCAGTTCGTGCAGGACCTCGGCGCCGGCGCGAACATCGACGCCACCCGCGCCTCGCAGATGGCCACCCTGGTCTTCGGCCTGACGATGGTCCTCGTCATCCTCCTCGCCCCACGTGGCCTCGCCGGCGGGCTCCGCACGTTGCGGGCCAAGCTCACCAGCGCGACGTCCTCGCGTGGCGGCTCGCACGCCGGCCCGTCGGGCGGCTCGTCCGGCGGCTCTGCGGACAGCGATCCAGACTCCCCGTCGTCGACGGAGACAGCAGCACCACGGGGGAACAGCAGCGACCCCACCATCACCAAGAAGGGAACATCATGAAGCGACACCTCCGGGGCCCCAAGGCTCCAGTTGTCGGCCTCCTGGCCGCAACGCTCGTGCTCGCCGGTTGTGGCTCCGGCGGCCGCGACGGCGACGACGGCGAGGGCGAGGTTGCAGGCGACACCACCAGTGTCACCGACGACAGCATCACCATCGGCGGGCACTACCCGCTGACGGGCGTGGCCGCTCCCGGCTACAGCGAGATCCCCGTCGGCGCGCAGGCCTACTACGACTTCGTCAACGACAACGGCGGCGTCAACGGCCGCACCATCGACTTCATCGTCAAGGACGACGCCTACGACCCGTCCAAGACCACCGCGGTCACCGACGACCTCGTCCTGCGCGAGGAGATCTTCGCGATGGTCGGCGGCCTCGGCACGCCCACCCACCGCGCGGTCGTCGACGACCTCAACGCCGAGGGCGTCCCCGACCTCTTCGTCTCCTCGGGCTCGCTGCAGTGGGGTGACGACGTCGCCAACCGGCCGACCACCTTCGGCTGGCAGCCCGACTACGAGATCGAGGGCAAGATCATCGGCCAGTACATCGCCGAGAACCTCCCCGACGCCAAGGTCGGCCTCTTCCTCCAGGACGACGACTTCGGCACCGACGGTGAGAGCGGGGTGCGCCAGTTCCTCGAGGACCAGATCGTCAGCGTGCAGCGCTACACCTCGGGCAACACCGAGATCGGCCCGCAGATCGCCGCTCTCCAGGCCGACGGAGCCGACCTCGTCATCGGGTTCAACACCCCGGCCTACACCGCGCTGACGCAGCTCAACGGCCTCGGCCTGGGCTACTCGCCGCAGTGGTTCTACAGCAACGTCGGCTCCGACCCGACGCTCGTCGGCGGCCTGCTCGCCAACTTCTCCGAAGGTGCCGTCGACGGCGCCGGCGCGCTGGACGGCGTCCTGACGACCGAGTACATCCCGGCCGTCGCGGACACCGACAGCGAGTGGACCAAGCTGTGGAACGAGGTGTGGGACGCCTCCGGTGAGGACGGCGAGCTCACCAACTTCAAGATCTACGGCATGTCGCAGGCCTACACGTTCGTGCAGGCCCTCGTGGCGGCCGGCGAGGACCTCACCCGTGAGGGCCTCATCGAGGCGATCGAGGAGCAGGGTGGCGACTTCGCCGGCCCGAACCTCGCGCCGTACCGCTACTCCGCCGACTCCCACCTCGGCATCTCCGGCATGCGCGTCGCCGAGCTGAAGGGTGTCGCCTCGACGCCGCTGACGCCGGTGCTCGTGACCGACATCGGTGACGCCGAGATCGTCGAGGACACCTCCGGCCAGGACGAGGACGGCCCGGCCGAGGGCGGCATCCCGCAGTAGCACCACCCGCACCGTCAGGGGCGTCGTGGGACCGAGAGGTCCTGCGGCGCCCCTCGTGCTGTGCGTCGGCGACCCGCCTGGGTCAGCCGCGCCGGGTCTCGAGAACCCGGAACCCCTTCGCTCCACCGATACGCGTGGTCGGCCAGCCCTGCTCCCCCAGCCAGCGCTGCAAGGAGTCGGCGCCGAGGTTCTTGCCGACGACCATCACGGCGCGACCGTCGGGCGTGAGCCGTGGGAGCCAGCGGAGCAGCAGCTCGTGCAGCGCGGCCTTGCCGATGCGGATGGGCGGGTTCGACCAGATCTCGTCGTACGTCGCCTCGTCGAGCACCTCGTCGGGGGTGACGGCGGAGTAGCGGGCGTCGAGGCGGAGCGAGGCTGCATTCTCGTTGGCGAGCAGCAGCGCGCGCTCGTTGACGTCGACGCCCGTGACGTCGGCCTCGGGGACCGCTGCTGCGATGGCCAGGCCGATCAGGCCGTAGCCGCAGCCCAGATCGAGCACCCGGCGCGCACCGTGGGGCGGCTCGGTCTCGCGGAAGAGGATGCCGGTGCCGACGTCCACCCGTCCCTGCGCGAAGACCCCCGAGCCGCTCACGAGCTCGAGGCGCTGGTCCCAGACGCCGGCGGTCAACGGGGCGCGCTTGAACGCGACGGTCGGGTCGGCCGAGAAGTAGTGCTCCGTCTCGTCGCCGGTCTCGTCGCGGGTCTCGTCACTCAACGCTGGTCCTCCGGGCTCTCGTCTGCTCAGCCCGGGCAACGAGCTCGTCGTCGGCAGGGTAGGCCACTTCCTCCAGGGTGAGGCCATGGGCGTGGGCGACGGTGACCGCGGGATCGCGACGCTCCGCCTTCAGCACGTCGTGCGCCCAGCTCACCGGACGGCGGCCCTCACCGATCGCGAGGAGGCACCCCACCAGCGAGCGGACCATCGAGTGGCAGAAGGCGTCGGCCACCACGGAAGCGCTCGCGTACCCCCACTCGTCGCGGCTCCAGCCGAGCTCGAGCAGCGTGCGGATCGTCGTCGCTCCAGGGCGCTGCTTGCAGAAGGAGGCGAAGTCGTGACGGCCCACGAGCACCTGCGACGCCTCGTTCATGACGTCGAGGTCGAGGGCCCTCGGCCACGTGAGCACCGACGCGCGCGCCAACGGGTCGACGAGCTCGGGGCGGTCGGCGACGCGGTAGGTGTAGCGGCGCCAGAGCGCGCTGAACCGCGCATCGAAGCCCTCCGGCGCGACCTCGCAACGCCGTACCCGGACGTCGGCGGGCAGGATGCCGTTGAGCCGGCGGAGCAGGCGCGCCAGCTCGGCATCGGGGACGTCGCCGACGTCGGTGTGCACCACCTGGCCGCGAGCATGGACGCCGGCATCGGTGCGCCCCGCGCAGACGAGGTCGACCCGCGGCACCCGCAGCGCGGTGGCCAGCGCCGAGCTCAGCTCCTCCTGCACGGTGCGCAGTCCCGGCTGGGTGGCCCAGCCCCGGAAGTCGGTCCCGTCATAGGCGAGGTCGATCCGCAGGCGCACTCCCCCAGCCTAGAGCGCCCCTGGCCCCCACCCCTCCCCGACGGTGGTCAAGGTGCGAACGAAGTGGCCACCCAACGGTGGTTGAGGTGCGAACGAAGTGAGCCTCGAAACCCCGCACGCCACCTCCGCAGGCTGAGCAGGGCGAGGTGCGAGCCCGTCGACGAAGCGCGCGGATCGCGGCAGATCCGCGCACTGAGGCGGGTCTTT
>JBFJKO010000115.1:0-8480 GCA_041634935.1 Nocardioides sp. | reverse complement strand
CGGTCCTCGCCACGGTCGTAGGCGGCGTAGAGGTTCCTGGCGAACATGCTGAACGTGAGCACGTTCCACGCCGCCACCGCGAGCAGGAGCAGCGCGTGCCTGCGCTCGAGCTTCATGATCGGTCCTTCTTCCGTAGGGCGGCGACCAGGGCGATCGCCGAGGCACCACCGGCAGCGAAGGGCGCCACCCACGCGCGCGAGCCCGGGGCGGCCTCCGGGCGCTCTGCCAGCGGCGGCGACGCAGGCCCGTGGACCGGCGCGGGCTCCGGGGCCATCGCCTCGCGGTAGTCACGGCTCTCCTGGGTCGTGTAGGCCCACGTGGCGGAGTAGAGCAGGAGGCGCGAGAAGTAGTTGATCCACACGACCAGGATCAGCGCGATCCCGAAGGCCTGGAAGGCCGGCTGGTCCTTGGTGGAGGCGAGCAGCAGCGTCGAGATCTGCTTGAGCACCTCGAAGCCGACGGCACCGAGAAGGGCGCCCTTCCAGAGCGAGCGGTGTGGTGGCTCGGGCTCGGTGAGCACCCGGAAGATCGAGTAGAAGAGGATCGTGTTGGCTGCGAGTCCGAGACCCAGCGCGATCAGCCTCACCAGCCAGCTGAAGGTCTCGTCGAGCCCGAGATAGCCGAGGATCTCGGTGGCGAAGCTGCTCACGAAGCCGGCCACCGCCACCGCCACGATGAGGATCAGACCGATCATCGCGAGCGTGATCAGGTCGCGCAGCTTGCCGACCACGAACGACGGCCGCTGACGCACCGGGATCTCGAAGACGATCAGCAGCGCGTCGCGCAGGGCCGAGATCCACGCCAGCCCGGAGTAGAGGACGCCTGCGAGACCGACCACTCCCGCGAGGCCGGAGAAGCTGCGGATCGAGTCGAGCGAGATCTCGCCCTCCCCGTCGCCCACGATGTTGGGCAGCACCGAGTCGATCGCGGTGACCAGGTCGGCGCGGGCGCCCGGATAGACGTTGGAGACGATGCCGACCACGAAGAACGACAGGGCCAGGATCGGGAAGAAGCTCAGGAACGCGTAGTACGTCACCGCGCCCGCCTGCTGGCCTGCCTTCACCTTCCCGTAGTGCTCCTGCATCAGCAGGACGTGGTCGAGCACCGGGAACCGCTCGCGCAGGGCGTTGAGACGCTCCTTCACCGAGGCCATCGAGATCAGTCCTTCGCGGGCCCGGCGGCCAGCGCGAAGTCGCGCGTGGGGCGCCAGCCCAGGTCGTCGTCGTGCACGTAGAGGTGGAACTCGCCGACGGCGAACTCGCACTCGAAGTCAGCCAGGTCGCCGAACGCCTGGTCGAGCTGGGCGTCGGTCAGGTGGTGGGCGACCGTGACGTGCGGGTGGTAGGGAAAGTCGAGCGGCACGTCGAGCGGGCCGCGTCGTACGGCGGCCGCGAGCTGCTCGCACTGACTGATGCCCTCGGCGAGGGTCACGAACACGACCGGCGAGACCGGGCGGAAGGTGCCCGTGCCGCGCAGGTGCACCCTGAACGCCTCGACCTCCGAGGCCGCGTCCGCGAGGTGGGCCTCGATCTCGGCCAGCTCACCCTCGACCTCGGTCGGAGGCACCAGGGTGATGTGCGTGGGGATCATGGCGGCCGTGGTGTCGCCGACGGCCCTCCGGTAGTCCTGCAGCTCGGTGGCCCAGGGCTCCGGGATCGCGACGGCTACCCCGATCGTCGGCATGGCCCCCAACCTAGCGGGGCGTGCCCGGGATCGCGGAGGGGGCGACGAAGCCGACCCGTTGATAGACGTCGCGAAGGGTGGCCTCGGCGACCGAGCGCGCCTGCTGGACGCCGTCGGCCAGGACCTGCGTGAGGTAGGCCTGGTCGTCGAGCAGCTCGAGGGTCTTCTCGCGGAAGGGCGTCACGAAGGTGACGACGGCGTCGGCGAGGTCGCCCTTCAGGTCGCCGTACCCCTTGCCGGCGTACTCCTCGGCGAGCACCTGGACGCCGGTGCCGGTGAGGGCGGAGAAGATCGTGAGCAGGTTGGAGATGCCGGGCTTGGCCTCGGGGTCGAAACGGATCTCGGCCTCGGAGTCGGTGACCGCCGAGCGGACCTTCTTGGCGCTGACCGAGGGCTGGTCGAGCATCTCGATGATGCCCGCAGGCGAGGAGGCCGACTTCGACATCTTCGACGTCGGGTCCTGGAGGTCGGCGATCTTGGCGGTGGCCTTGAGGATGTAGGGCTCCGGCAGCCGGAAGGTCTTCTTGTAGCGGTGGTTGAAGCGCTGCGCGACGTCGCGGGTCAGCTCGAGGTGCTGGCGCTGGTCCTCGCCGACCGGCACGTAGTGCGGGCGGTAGAGCAGGATGTCGGCGGCCTGGAGGATCGGGTAGGTGAAGAGGCCGACGGAGGCCGCGCCCTCACCGCCCTTGGCGGACTTGTCCTTGAACTGGGTCATCCGACGGGCCTCGCCGAAGCCGGTGAGGCACTGGAGCACCCACGACAGCTGGGCGTGCTCGGGCACCTGGCTCTGGACGAAGATCGCCGAGCGCGCGGGGTCGATCCCCATGGCGAGCAGCTGGGCGGCCGCGCGCAGGGTGCGCTCGCGCAGCACCTTGGGGTCCTGCTCGACGGTGATCGCGTGCAGGTCGGCGATGAAGAAGAAGGGCTGGTGGTCGCGCTGGAGGTCGACCCACTGCCGCAGCGCGCCGAGGTAGTTGCCGAAGTGGAACGAGTCGGCGGTCGGCTGGATGCCGGAGAGCACCCGGGGACGGGCTCCCCCGCCGGTCACCGTCGGGACGCTGACCTCGGGCTCGGTGGTCGCAGGCATGGTGGGCATTCTTCCCGATGGGCTGCGAGGATCGGGACGTGCCCACCCACCTGACCTTCCAGCAGCACCTCGCCGGGCTCCACGAGGCCACGTTGCACCTCACCCGGCACGCGACCGCAGCCGGCCTCGACGTCGCCGTACCCACCTGTCCGGAGTGGACCGTGCGCCGTCTCATCGGCCACCAGGGGCGGGTCCACCGGTGGTCGTCCGCGGTGCTGAAGGGCGAGCAGGTCGACGCCGAGGCCGTCGAGAAGGCCGGCCGCAGCAACCCGGACCCGGTCGAGTGGCTGCGCGACGGCGTCATCGCGCTGGTCACGGCCCTCGTCGAGTCGCCCGAGGACGTCGACGCGCCGGTGTTCCTCCACGACGCACCGGCGCCGCGGCTCTTCTGGGCGCGACGTCAGCACCACGAGACGCTGATGCACGCTCTCGACGTCCTGGGCGCCGACCTCGGTCGACTCCCCCGCGCCGACGAGACCTGGGTCGGTGTCGACGCCGCGCTCGACGGCATCGACGAGCTCGTCATGGGCTTCGTGCCCCGCTCACGGTCGCCGCTACGGGTCGCCGAAGGAGTCGCGCCGACGACCATCGCCATCCGCACCCCTGACGCGGCCCACTCCTGGACGGTGCGGGTGAGCGAGGAGCCGCCGGTCGTCGTACGACACGACGGGGCGGCGGAGGGCGACCTGGTGATCGAGGGACCGGCCGTCGCGCTCTACCTGGCGCTCTGGCACCGCGGTGACGAGGCCACCGGTGACGGGCTCGCGCTGTGGGAGCGGATGACGGTCTGAGCAGTGCGTCGGAGTCACCGGTGCCGTGCCGTGGCGGGCAGGCGGCGCCCTAGGCGGTCCAGCCGAAGTACACCTCGCCGGCCCACAGTCCACCGAACCAGATGATGACTGCCAGCACCGGTCCCGCTGCTGCCCACCAGTGCCGCCGGACGGCGAGCCAGACCGTCCCCGCGAGCAGCAGCAGATAGATGAGCACCGCCACCGGGACGATGTACTCCGGCACGAGGAGTCCGGTGCCGGCGTAGAACAACCCGATCGGTGCCATCAGCACGACCGAGACCACCGCGACGACGGTGCGGGCACGCGTGTAGTCGACACCGGGTTCGCTCTCGCGACGGAGGATCGGACCGAGGACGAGCACCAATGCGCACAGCAGCACCGGTGCGACCGCCAACGGGATGCGTGCTCCCATGAGACCGAGCACCAGCTCGAGCAGCAGCGCCGCGCCCAGGAACCAGGCGGTCCACCTGGGCGAGCGCGCAGCGGTGAGGAAAGCCCCCAACGACAGCACGCACGCCAGGACCGCGGCCACCAACAGCTGCATCTGCGCGCCCGTCGTGAACGTGTCCCGTTGGGAAGCGCTCACGACTCGAGCCGCGAGGAGACCCGCAGCGACGAGCGCGAGCACGGCGATCACCCACGTGCGCACGAGGGTCTGCCGCCTCTCCTGCGCCGGCTGAGCCGCGGGGCCGTCCATGGTTCCAGGCTCCTCCTCGATCGTGGTTCCGGCAGGTGAACGGGAAGAATGACGCGGCCCCCCACTGTGCCGACCGACCTCCCGGCCCTAGCATCGATGCACTCAGCCTGCGAAGGAGCCTTCCCATGGTCGACAGCTATCCGATCCTCACGCTCGTCCCACCGCTGGTGGCGATCAGCCTGGTGGTGGCCACCCGCAAGGTGCTGCTGAGCCTCGGCCTCGGCGTGCTCGCGGCCGCGCTCCTCATCGAGGAGTTCTCGCCCTGGGGCACCGTCAAGCAGGTGGCCGGCGCCTTCGGCGACCTGTTCTGGATGGACGGCGAGGTCAACACCACCAAGGTCTACATCCTCGTCTTCACGCTGATGCTCGGCGTGATCACGGCCTTCATCATGATGTCCGGCGGCACGCGCGCCTTCGCCGACTGGGCCCAGGAGCGGATCAAGACCCGCCGCGGGGCGACGATCCTGCCGGCCGCGCTCGGCATGGCGATCTACGTCGACGACTACTTCAACGCCCTCGCGGTCGGTCAGGTCAGCCGGCCCGTGACCGACGTCCACAAGGTCTCGCGCGCCAAGCTCGCCTACCTGGTGGACTCGACCTCAGCCCCCGTGGCCGTGCTCGTGCCGTTCTCCAGCTGGGGCGCCTTCATCCTCGGCCTGATTGCGATCGAGGTCGAGGGCTCGACGCTGCAGCTCTCCGACGTCGGCGCGTTCATGCAGGCCGCGGGCGCCAACTTCTACGCCTTCGCCGCGCTGCTCCTGGTCGCGGTGGTCGCCTTCCGCTCGCTCGACCTCGGCCCGATGCGGTCGGAGGAGAAGCGCGCGGTCCTCGAGGGCGAGTGCTTCGACAGCAGCGAGGAGATCCCCGGCCAGCTGTCGGCCGACCTCCCGGTGCACCGCCCCGGCGCCAAGCGCGCGCTGATCATGCCCTTCGTGCTCCTCGTCGTCGGTGTGTTCGCCGGGATCATCTGGACCGGGCAGCGGGCGGCCGAGAGCTGGTCGGTCGTCGACATCCTCGGCGCGACCGACGTGACCTTCGCGCTCATCGTCGGCGGCACCCTCGGGCTCGTCGCGGCCGTCTACTACTACGTGCGCGACACCTCGGAGAACCCGAAGTTCGGCTGGCACACCTTCGGTCGCGCCTGGGGCGAGGGCATCAAGTCGATGACACCCGCCATCAGCATCCTCGTCCTGGCCTGGATGCTCGGCGCGCTGATCGAGTCCCTCGGCACCGGTGACTACCTCGGTGGGCTGATCGAGGACTCCTCGCTCTCGCCGTCCTGGCTCGTGCCGATCGTGTTCCTGACCGCGGCGGCCATGGCCTTCGCGACGGGCACCTCCTGGGGCTCCTTCGGCCTGCTGATCCCGCTGGTCGGCGGCATCATCAACTCCCTCGACCGGCCCGAGCTGCTCCTGCCCGCGATCGGCGCCACCCTGGCCGGCGCGGTCGCCGGTGACCACGCCTCGCCGATCTCCGACACCACGATCCTCAGCTCCACCGGGGCCGGCTGCAACGTGATCACCCACGTCACCACGCAGCTGCCCTACGTCTCCATCGCCGTCGTCTCGGCGGCCCTCGGCTACGTCGCCGTCGCACTCGTCGGGTCGGTGCTGCTCGGAGCCGGGGTCACCCTGGTCGTCGCGGGTGCGATCGCCTTCGTCGCGCAGCGGATCTGGGGCCCTGCGGTCACCGACGAGGAGCTGGCGCAGCACACCAAGCAGCATGCCTGACCGCCACAGTGCGGTACGACGCTGCCACCAGGTGACAGCGTCATACCGCACTCCCCCGGCTGGGTAATCGAGTTGCTCCGGGTCGCCCTGCCCGGGCAGGGTTCGCGCATGACGAACACGGCGGTCTCGGCGCCCACCCTCCGCGACGGCGACGTCGTCCTCCGTGCGCTCGGCGAGCAGGACGTCGACGGGTGCCTCGAGCAGTGCCTCGACCCCGCCTCGATCCGGTGGACGCAGGTGCCGTCGCCGTACACCCGCGAGATGGCGCTCGGCTACTGCACCACCCTCGCGCAGCAGAAGTGGGACGACGACTCGGAGTGGATCTTCGCCGTCGAGGTCGCCGGCTCGTACGCCGGCAACGTGGCGCTGCGCAACGAAGGGCTCGGCCGCGCCGAGGTGGCGTACGGCGCGCACCCCGACGCCCGTGGGACCGGCGCGATGGAGCGTGCGGTGCGACTGCTCCTCGAGTGGGGCTTCGACGAGAAGTCCCTCCAGACGGTCACCTGGAAGGCGCTGCGTGGCAACTGGGCCTCCCGCAAGCTCGCCTGGCGCCTCGGCTTCACCGTCGACGGGCTGCTGCGCCAGTCCTACGACCACCGCGGCCGGCTCGACGTCGCCTGGGTCGGCACCCTGCTCGCGGGCGAGCCGTCGCACCCCTCGACGACGTGGCTCGAGGCGGTGCCACTGGAGGGCGACGGCGTCCGGCTCCGGCCGCTGCACGAGGACGACGTGCCACGCATCGTCGAGGCGTGCAGCGACGAGCGCACCCAGCACTGGCTCGGCCAGCTGCCGGCGCCGTACACCGAGGCCGACGCGCGTGCCTGGCTCGAGCTCAACGTCGAGGGGCAGGCCACCGGCAAGAAGGTCACCTGGGCGATCGCCGACCCCGTCACCGACCTGCTCCTGGGCGTCATCAACATCTTCGACATCAGCCCGATCGACGCCGAGATCGGCTACTGGGCCCACCCCGACGCCCGTGGGCGCGGCATGATGCGCGCGGCGTTGAGGCGCGCGACCGACCACGCCTTCGGCGACCTCGGCCTGGGTCGCGTGCGCGCCTTCGCCGCGCTCGAGAACACGGCGTCCCGCCACGTGATCGAGTCGTGCGGCTACACGCAGTCCGGCGTCGAGCGGCTCGGCACGACGCTGCGCACCGGCCCTGCCGACATGGCGCTCTACGACGTGCTGCGCGAGGAGTGGACCGCTGCGCGCGAGGTCTCGGCACGCTGGAGCGAGGCCGACCAGAGCAGGATCACGACGCCGGCCACCGACAGCGCCGCCCCGACCAGCGCCGGGGCGCGGTAGCCGAACCCGACCGCGATCACCAGTCCGCCGAGCCACGCCCCGAGGGCGTTGGCGAGGTTGAGGGCGGCGTGGTTCATCGCCGCGCCGAGGGTGACGGCGTCCCCGGCGACGTCCATCAGCCGCAGCTGGAGGTTGACCACCATCACCGAGCCGATCGCGGTGATGAGGAAGACGACGGGCAGCAGCCACCAGCCGTGCGGCGCGACGGCCCAGAAGGTGAGGAGCACGGCGGTGGTGGCGACGCCGGCGCCGACCAGCGACCCCATCACCGACCACGCCGCCATCTCGCCGGCGACCCAGGTGCCGACGACCATGCCGAGGCCGAAGAAGAGCAGGAACACCGGCACGGTGCCCTCCCCCAGCATCGAGACCTCGGTGATGGTCGGGGCGATGTAGGAGTAGACCGCGAACATGCCGCCGAAGCCGACGGCGCCCGCCGTCATCGTCAACCAGACCTGGCGGTTGCGGAAGAACGAGCCCGCCTCACGGCGTCCGGTCGCCTCGCGGTCGCCGGGCACCGAGGGCACGAACGCCAGGACCATGGCGACGGCGACCAGTGCGACCAGCGCCGCGGTCAGGTACGCCGAGCGCCAGCCGAGGTTCTGGCCGATCCAGGTCGCGGCCGGTACGCCGACCACGTTGGCGAACGAGAGGCCGAGCATCACCGCCGCGATCGCGCGGCCGCGGCGCTCGGGTGGCGCCATGCTCGCGGCCACGAGGGACGCGACGCCGAAGTAGGCGCCGTGCGGGAGCCCGTCGAGGAACCGGGCCGCGGTGAGCACCGCGAAGCCCGGCGCCGCCGCGCTGACCACGTTGAACACGGCGTACGCCGTCATCAGGCCGACGAGGAGGCCACGACGCGGCAGCCGTGCCCCGAAGAAGCTGAGCAGGGGCACGCCGACCACCACGCCGATCGCGTACGACGACACGAGGTGGCCGGCCGTCGGCACCGACACGTCGACACCCTCGGCGATCTGCGGAAGCAGGCCGAGGGTGACGAACTCGGTGGTGCCGATCGCGAACCCGCCGACGGCGAGGGCCAGCACCGCGAGCCCGAAGTGGGCCGGACGGCGGGTCCGGGCGGCGACCGGAGCGGCGGGGGTGGTGGTCGTCATAGGCGTCTCATCCTGCAACCGCCGCCTGGAGCCGACCTATTCCGGGCGGGTGTGATCCTCGCCGGGGGGGGG
>JBFJKO010000114.1:0-8506 GCA_041634935.1 Nocardioides sp. | reverse complement strand
GACGTCGGCCAGCGGATGATCCACAACGACTTCCGCTTCGACAACCTCGTGCTCGACGCCGACGACCCGAGCCGCATCATCGGCGTCCTCGACTGGGAGATGGCCACCGTGGGTGACCCGCTGATGGACCTCGGCGGCGCCCTGGCCTACTGGGTCGAGGCCGACGACGACGAGCTCTTCCAGCTCTTCCGACGTCAGCCGACCACGACCCCGGGCATGTGGACCCGCGAGCAGGTCGTCGACCACTACTGCGAGCGGGCGGGCATCGAGATGACCCGCGAGGCCTGGAGGTTCTACGAGATCTTCGGACTCTTCCGCCTCGCCGTCATCGCCCAGCAGATCTGGTACCGCTACGCCACCAAGCAGACGACCAACGAGGCGTACGCCGTCCTGGGGCCGGCGGTGGGCTACCTCGAGACCCGGTGCCGTTCGCTGCTCCCGGTCTGAGGGAGCGGGTGCAGCGAGGGGCCCGCCGCACCCGCGACGAGCCCCTCCACCACCATGCGAGTCGGGTCGACTACTTCGTGATCCGCACCGGGATCCGCTTGCGTCCGTCGACGACGGCGGCGAGCGGCCCGAGCACCCGCTCGAGCTCGAAGGACGACGGCGCCTCCTCCGCGCCAGGTCGGCGGTTGGCGCCGCGACCGGCGGCCTCGCTCGCGGAGTCCTCGGAGCCGATCGTGCGACCGGTCAGCTCGACCTTGACCTGGTCGTGGCGCACCGCCTCGGCGATCTGCTTCTCCAGGCTCGCGACCGTGCGGCCGTAGAAGTAGGAGTAGAAGGCGTTGCCGCCGCGGATCGCGAGCCTGGCGCGACCGGTCGCCTCCTCCGGGATCGCGAAGCCGGGGATGCGCAGCGTGCGCTTCCCGGCGGACCCGTTGACGGTCAGGCGCAGCTTGAGGGTCCGGCCGGCCTTGATGCGAGCGGGCGCCTTGGGCGTGACGCGCGTCCACGAGCCCTTCGCCTTCTGCTCCACGATGCCGAAGCCGTGGGTGGCGGTCGAGTCGGTCACGGTGTTGTCGGCCGTGACCGCGTCGATGGTGACGCCTCTCATGTCTCTCATGCCCCAGACGAGGTCGGCGAGCTGGAAGATCGGGTCCCAGACGAGGTCGCCACCGGTGTAGCGGTCGGTGAAGGCGAGCTCGAACGGGCGGCCGTTGTCGTCACCGCTCACGCTCCAGCTCTGCAGCGCGGTGCCGTCGGGGTTGGCGCCGAGCACCCGGTCGTTGTTGGTGAGCAGCGCGTAGAACGTGGCATCGGGCAGGGCGTCGGGCACCGTGACCTCCGTGACGCCGGTACGTGAGGTGGTGCCCCGGGTGACGGTGCTGGTGATCGTGGCAGCCGACGGCGCCGGCCCGAAGGTGCCGGTGATGCCGGTGAGCCGGTCCTGGGTGATGGTGCCCACCACGGGACCGATGTTGGCGACCTTGAAGGGCGAGCCCAGCGAGTCGGGCTGCACGTAGATCGCGTCGGCCGGGTGCAGGCCCTCCGTGGTCTCCCCCAGCATGAAGAGCGGGTGGCCGAAGCCGACGACCTCGCCGTTGCAGACGGAGGTGGCTGTTCCGACGCCGGCGAAGACGATGTCGCCGTACGCCGCCGAGCCGGCGACGTTGCCCCCCGCCACGATGGTCTCGGGTCCGGCGGCCTCGGCGCCCGCGCGACCGAGGACGTAGGTGTTCTTCTCGAGGTACTCCGGCCCGCGGGAGCGTGCCTGCTCGAGACGACGCGCCGACACCCCGGCGACGCCGTACGGCACGGGCAGCTCGCGGAAGCCCTGCTCGGCCTGCCGGGTGGTCACCCCGGCCCGGTCGGCGACCAGACGCGCCTGCGCCTTGGAGAGCTCCGTCGAGCGGGTCTCGGGGTCGGCGGTGAAGTAGTCGTCCATGTGCTCGAACGGCGTGATGCCGGCGATCTTCGACGGCCCCCACGACAGTCCGTAGGCGACCGCGCCGATGAGACGGCCGTCGGCGGCGTAGACGGGTGAGCCCGACATGCCCTGCCAGACGCCGCCTGTCTCGTCGAAGGCGTCCATGTCGAGGTCGATCATGATCATGTCGATGTCGGCGGCGATGCCGTCGTTGAGGATGCCGAGGACCTCCCCGGTGAAGGCGACCGGGGTGGTGCCCGAGACGACGGTCAGGCCGTCGACCAGGTCGCCCTTGGCGACCTCGGAGACCGGGAACGGCTCCGCGCAGTCGGCGACGGGGTCGGCCGCGGGAGCGAGTGATGAGGTGGCAGTGGCAGTGCTGCTGAGCGCGCCGAGCGTGAGCCCGGCGCAGGCGAGCGCAACGACGCCCGAGCCTAGACGAGCGGGACGTGGTGACATGTGGGGTTCCCTCCCAGGAGATCGGCCGGGCTGTTCCGGCCGACGAAGTACCTCATACGACGCCCTGAGTGGCGCGGAGGTTGCCAGGGTCGGGCGCTTATTTTCTGAGAGGCGGTCCTAGGGTGGCGCCCATGGGTCATCTCCTCCTCGTGCGCCACGGCCAGGCCTCCTTCGGCGCCGACGACTACGACGTCCTGTCGCCGCGAGGCTGGGAGCAGGGACGACTGCTCGGGAGCTGGCTCCGCGAGCGCGGGGTGACCCCGAGCGCGATCGTGCACGGCAGCCTGCGCCGGCACCGGGAGACGACCGAGGCGATGGTCGAGGCCGCGGCCTGGGGCGGTCCGGTCGCCACGGTCGATGCCGGCTGGGACGAGTTCGACCACGTCGGGCTGGTCGCCCACCACCCGGCGTTCGCCCCGGGGGGCGCGCAGGCCGGCGCCGACCACACTTCGCTCGACCGTCGTCGGTTCCAGGAGATCTTCGAGGAGGCCACCGCCCGGTGGACCGCCGGCGAGGACGCCGGCGCCGCGGAGTCGTACGCCGACTTCCTGCGGCGGGTCCGCGCCTCGCTCGCCGGGGCGATGGATGCCTGCGGCAGCGGCGAGACCGTCGTCGTGGTGACCTCGGGAGGGCCGATCGCCGTGGTCGCGGCCTCCCTCGTCGACCCCGCCTGCGTCGACGACCAGGCGGCCACCGCCCGGCTGTGGGCGCGGTTCAACACGGTGGCGGTCAACGCCGCCTACACGCGCCTGCTCGTGGGGTCCACCGGGGCGCGGCTGCTGACCTTCAACGAGCACCACCACCTCGAGGGTGAGCACCTGACCTACCGATGAGCGCCCGGGTCGGCGTCGGCTCTACCGTTCATCCGTGTCCGACCAGGCGACCAACGCGCTGATCGCCATCGCGCTCGGCAGCGCGCTGGCAGTGCTGCTCTTCGTGCCCACCGCCGCGGTGCAGTACCGGCGCGACGGGTCCCTCGGCCCGCGCGACCTCGCCACCCTGCTGGCGGCGGCGGTCTACGGGCTGGCGCTGTGGACCTACACCCTGCTGCCGATGCCGGCGTCCAACTCCTACCGCTGCCGGTCGAGCAACCTGGAGCCGCTGGCCTCCGCCCGCGGCCTGTGGGCGGGCGACCTCGCCGGTGACGGGCTCGTCGCGATGCTGCGCGACCCGGTCTTCCTGCAGCTCGCGCTCAACCTGCTTCTCTTCGTGCCGCTCGGCTTCTTCCTGCGCCTGATCCTGCGCCGAGGTGTGGTCGTGTCGGCCCTGGTGGGCCTGGGCGTCTCGCTGCTGATCGAGACCACCCAGCTCACCGGCGTCTGGAGCCTCTACGACTGTGCCTACCGGCTCTTCGACGTCGACGACCTCGTCGTCAACACGGCAGGCGCGATCACCGGGTCGCTGCTCTCCGCCGTGTTCGTGAGTCGTCGTACGCACGCCACCCCGCTGCCGACCCGGATCACCCGCGGGCGCCGCCTGGTCGGGATGCTGAGCGACCTGTGGTTCATGGTGCTCTTCGGCGGCTTCGTCGCGCTGGTCTACCGCGCCGCCGCGGTCTACAGCCCGCTCGGCCTCGACCTCGACGTGCAGACGACGCTCCAGATCGCGGTGCCGTACGCCGTCCAGGCGGGGTCGGTCCTGCTGCTCGGCCGGACCGTGGGGGAGTGGACGATCTCGGTGCGCGCCGTCCCGCGGCGCTCGAGCCTCAACCGCTTCGAGCCGTTCGCTCGGGTGGTCAAGCTGCTCACCGGCATCACGCCCCCGGTGGTCCTGCTGCTGCTCGGCGGGTGGTGGGCGCTGGTCGGGGTGCCGGCCTTCCTCGCGCTCACGGTGGGAGCGGCCCTGGTGACCCGCCACGCCCGTGGGCTCAGCCACGTCCTGGCCAACCTCGACCTGCGGATCGCGGCCGACGAGGGGATCGGTCGACGCGACGCGTCGATCAGCCCTGCGCCGGAGGGCCAGGCAGCAGCGGAGTAGTCGGGTCGGCCTCGATGCCGGCGCTGCGCAGGACGTTGTCGATGACCGACCAGATCCAGGACGACAGCAGCTCGACCATCTCCTCGAGAGAGACCTCGCGCGGGTCGCTGACCCACTGGTCGGCCGCGGCGTCGACGAACCCGACGAGTCCGACGGCCACCGGTCGTACGACGCGTTCGTCGACGTCGAGGAGGTCGACGAACGCCCCGAGCAGGCTGATCAGGTGGTCGGCGATGAGCTTCTTGACGTCGTTGACCGTGCTGTCGCCCGTCGACGTCGCGACGGAGTGCCGTACGAGGTAGCGGTAGAGGTCGTGGTGGCGGGTCAGCCAGCCGAGGTGGGCCGAGACCGCCGTCCGGATGATGGTGTCGGGACTGGCGTTCACGTCCCACGCCGGGGCGAGGGTCTCGACGACCATCTGCTCGGCCCGTGCGGCGATGGCCTGGTTGAGGGCAGCGGCGCCGGCGAAGTGGCGGTAGAGGCGGGTGCGGGCCACCCCGGCCTCGGCGGCGATCTGCTCGGTCGAGACGTCCGGGCCGTGCCGGGCGATGGCGCGCAGGGCCGCGTCGGTGAACTCGGCCCGGCGGCGCTCCTGCTGCCCGGTCCACCGGGTCGCGCGCCCGTCGGCGTCGGGCGTGGGAGGCGGGGAGCTCACGCTCCCACGGTAGGCCACGCCTTCGCACACCTCTGGCCAAGTTGGGGGTACGCGTTGTACCGTCTAGATATCAGTGACAGCGTGTACCACGTACATCGATCCTCTGGAGGCCCCCGTGACGGCGACGTCCCACCCCGCAGACCGGCTCGACCGCGCGCCTCACCGCGCGCTCGACGAGTCGCAGCTGCTCCTCGACTCGGCCGCCGCGCTGTCCTACGACCCGGCGATCGAGGTCGACTGGGACGCGCCCCTCGACCCCGACCACTTCGGACTCAACCCGGAGTGGAGCACGCTCTACGGGACGTCGCTGTGGGACGAGATGAGCCACCAGCAGCGCGTCACGCTGACCCGCCACGAGGTCGCCTCGATCATGAGCACCGGGATCTGGTTCGAGATGATCCTGCAGCAGATGGTGCTGCGCGACCAGTACTGCGGCCGCTACGCCGACTCCGACTTCCAGTTCGCCCTCACCGAGGTGGCCGACGAGTGCCGGCACTCGATCATGTTCGCCCGGGCCTGCTCCACGATGGGCATCCCCGCCTACTTCCCGCGCCGCTCGAGCATCGAGCTCGGCCGCGTCTTCAAGTCGGTCGCCACCGCCGAGGTCGCCTACGGCGGCATCCTGGTCGCCGAGGAGGTCCTCGACGTCATGCAGCGCGACTGGATGCGCGGCCCCGACGTCCTGCCCATCGTGCGCACCACGAGCAGGATCCACGTGGTCGAGGAGTCGCGACACATGAAGTTCGCGCGCCAGGAGATGCGCGAGCGCATCGAGGGCGCGGGTCGCGTGCGCCGCCAGACCTCGGCGCTGACCGTCGCGATCGCCGCCAACGTGATCGTCTCCAACATGGTCAACGAGGGCGTGTACGCCGCCGCCGGTCTCGACACCCAGCGCGCCGTCGCCGCCGCGAAGGCCAACGAGCACCACCACACGCTGATGCGCGCGAGCTGCGCGCACCTGATGGAGTTCCTCGACGAGCTCGGCCTCCTGACGCGTCCGGCGATGCGGCTCTACCAGCGCGTCAGCATGGTGTGAGATGACCGCCTTCGCGATCACGCAGTCCTGCTGCAGCGACGCCTCCTGCGTGTCGGTGTGCCCGGTCAACTGCATCCACCCCGCACCGGGCGAGCCCGACTTCGGACTCACCGACATGCTCTACATCGACCCGCGCAGCTGCATCGGCTGCGGAGCCTGCGCCGACGCGTGCCCGGTCGACGCGATCTTCCCCGTCGAGTCGTTGATGGGCAGCGCCGCCGCTGAGTACGTCGACCTCAACCGTGCCCACTTCACCGACGCCGCCCCTGACGGCGCCTGGGACGAGCCGGACTTCCCGGTCACCCTGGCACCCCACGCCACCGGCTTGCGCGTGGCGATCGTCGGCACCGGCCCGGCCGCCTCGTACACGGCCGCTGCGCTGTGCACGACCGGCGCCGAGGTCACGATGATCGACCGACTCCCGGTGCCGGGCGGGCTGATCCGCTTCGGGGTCGCGCCCGACCACCAGAGCACCAAGGCGATCGCGAGCCGCTTCTCCACGGTGCTGCGCAACCCTCGGCTGGACCTGGTGCTCAACGTCGAGGTCGGCACCCACGTGAGCCACGCCGACCTGCTCGCTCACCACGACGCGGTCGTGTACGCCGTCGGCGCGGTCGCCGACCGACGCCTCGACGTGCCGGGGGAGGACCTGCCTGGCAGCCTGTCGGCCCGCACCTTCGTCGGGTGGTACAACGCCCAGCCCGAGATCGCTGCGGACGTCGTCGACCTCGGCCCGGCCGCGCAGGGCCGTGCGGTGATCATCGGCAACGGCAACGTGGCCCTCGACATGGCCCGCATCCTGCTCAGCGACCCCGACGGCCCCGACGGCCTCGACGGCCTGGCCGCCACCGACATCGCCGACCACGCTCTCGACGAGCTGCGATCGAGCACGGTGTCAGAGGTGGTCCTCGTGGCCCGCCGCGGACCCGACGAGGCGGCGTACTCGCTCTCCGAGCTGCGCCCGCTGCTGGCGCGCCCCGACGTGGACGTCGTCGTCGACGGTGATGCGGAGGTGGCGGCCGTGATCGCTGCGGCGGCACCGGGGAGCAAGGCTGCTGCGCTCCAGGGTGTGCCCGTGGCCCCGGTCGACTGGTCGCTGCCGGTCGACCCGACGCGGCGGCGCCTCGTGCTGCGCTTCGGCTCCACGCTCGACCGCCTCGAACCGGGGGGCGACGCCGGCGGCCGGGCCGGCGGTCGGGTCGGCGCCGTGTCGCTGGACGACGGTGCAGTGTGCGTGCCGACCGGGCTGGTGCTGCGCTCGGTGGGCTACCGCAGCGAGCCGCTGCCCGGCCTGCCCTTCGACGACGTGACCCACACGGTGCCGAACGCACAGGGCCGAGTGGTCGACCCGGCGAGCGGCGCGCCCGTGCCGGCGTCGTACGTCGTCGGCTGGGTCAAGCGCGGCCCGCGCGGCGGCATCGGGTCCAACCGGGCAGATGCTGCCGAGACCGTGAGCGCGCTCGTCGAGGACGCCAACGAGCGCCGGATCACGACCGGGCGAGGCTCCTCGCGGTCCTTCCGGCGCCTGGTCCGCACGCGCCGCCCGGAGGCGCTGGGCCGGCGTGAGGTGGAGAGCATCGACCGGGCAGAGCGCCGCCGCGGAGAGGCGCTGGGTCGTCCACGGGTCAAGCTGGCCACGCTCGACGACCTGGTCGGGGCGGCGCGCGGGCGGTGAAACGCGGGTCCGGGCGATCTCGGCGAACGGCGCCGTGAGGGCGCCTGCGGGTGCACCATGGAAGGGTCATGAAGGTCGACCTCAAGAAGTCCCTCGACTCCTACCGCGCCCGGCAGGGGGAGTTCCGGCTGGTCGATCTCCCGCCGATGACCTACCTGATGGTCGACGGGCACGGCGATCCCGGCAGCACGCCGGAGTTCGGCGAGGCCTTCGAGGCGCTCTACCCCGTGGCCTACACGCTCAAGTTCGCCAGCAAGCTCGACCTCGACCGCGACTACGTCGTCCCGCCGATGGAGGGCCTGTGGTGGGCGGATGACATGACCTCCTACACGACCGAGCGTGACCCGTCGCGCTGGGACTGGACCCTCATGCTGCTCGTCCCGGACTGGATCACCGCGGAGATGATCGATGCGGCGCGCGCGGCCGTGGCCGCAAAGAAGGACCCGCCCGTCGGGCTCGACCGGGTGCGCGCCGAGGTGCTCGAGGAGGGGCGCTGCGTGCAGACCCTCCACGTCGGTCCGTACGACGCCGAGGGTCCGGTGCTCGCCGAGATGCACGACGTCTTCATCCCCGGTGAGGGGCTCCGGATGACCGGCAAGCACCACGAGATCTACCTCAGTGACCCGCGCCGGGTCGAGGCCGCCAAGCTGCGCACGATCCTGCGTCAGCCGGTGGCCTAGGTCCGCAGGGGCGGGTCGGGTGGTTCTCGGTGGGCCAGTGCGTGGTGTCTGGGGCAGAGGAGCTGGGCGTCGCGGGTGTTGGTGCCACCGCCGGTGGACCAGGGGGTGGTGTGGTGGACGTGGCACAGCCAGGCCGGGGTGTCGCAGGCCGGTGCTT
>JBFJKO010000113.1:0-8577 GCA_041634935.1 Nocardioides sp. | reverse complement strand
TCCCGTCTCGCTCATCGGACGTACCGCCGCGTCATCCGACCGCCGATCCGCGTGACGATCTCGTAGTTGATCGTGCCGCACGCCTCGGCCCAGTCCTGGGCCGTCGGACGGGAGTCCCCGGGCGAGCCGAACAGCACGACGTCGCTGCCGACCGGGGGCTCGTCGCCGCCGAGGTCGACGAGGATCTGGTCCATGCAGACGCGGCCGCGGATCGGCCGCCGCTTGCCGTCGATGCTCACCCCGCCGCGGTTGCTGAGGTGCACCGGGACGCCCTCGCCGTATCCGACCGGGACGAGCCCGATCGTCGTCGGCTCGGACGCCGTCCACTGGTGGCCGTAGGAGACCGAGTCGCCGGCCTCGAGGTGCTTGACCAGGGCCAGGTCGGCGCGGGCGGTCATCGCCGGGCGCAGGTCGGTGCCGTGGTCGACGCCCGGGGCGGGGTCGAGGCCGTAGGTCGCGATCCCGCAGCGCACGGCGTCGAAGCGGGCGCTGGGGCGCAGCACCGCGGCGGCGGAGTTGGCGAGGTGGCGCATCTCCGGACGCAGTCCGGCGTCGTCGGCGAGCGCCAGCGCCTCGCGGAAGCAGGCCTCCTGGGCGTCGTTGGCCGGGTGGTCGGGCTCGTCGGCGCACGCCAGGTGCGACCAGAGGCCGGTCACCTTCCAGTGCCCGGCCCGCTCGCCGGCGAGGGCGCGCGCGAAGAAGGGCTCCCAGTCGCGGCGCGAGGCTCCCCCGCGGGAGAGGCCGGTGTCGACCTTCAGCTGCACGCGCGCCGGGCCGCCGACGTAGCGGGCGGCCTGCTCGATCTCGTCGAGCTCGGCCAGGGAGTAGGCGGTGAGGTCGACGTCGGCGCGGATCGCGTCGTCGTAGGCCTCCCCCGGGACGGTCAGCCAGGTGAGGATGCGGCCGGTGTCGCCGTCGGCGCGCAGCCGGGCGACCTCGTCGAGGGTCGCGACGGCGAGCCACTCCGAGCCGGCCTCACGGGCGGCGCGGGCGACCGGGAGCATCCCGTGGCCGTAGGCGTCGGCCTTCACGACGGTGACCATCGTGACCCCGGTCAGCGCCCTCAGGACCTCCACGTTGTGCCGGATCGCGTCGAGGTCGACGACGATCTCGGCACGGGCGGGCGACGTCATGTGGTGGATTCTTTCATCCCGGGGACGGCGAGGAGGTCGCCCACCACGCCCGGGACGGCGCGCGCGACGTCGCCGGCCACGATCGGACCGCCCCGCGCGGCCCGGGTCGCGGCCGCGCCGTGGAGCCACGACCCGACCGAGGCGGCGTCGTACGGCGTGAGGCCGGCGGCGGCCAGGGCCCCGATCAGCCCGCCCAGGACGTCGCCGGCGCCGGCGGTCGCCAGCCACGGCACGCCGGTGGTGGTCACCCGCACCGAGCCGCCCCCCGGCTCGACGACGAGGGTGTGGCGGCCCTTCAGCAGCACGACCGCGCCGTACTCCCGGGCGGCGCGACGGGCATGGCTCAGCGGACGGGCCTCGACCTCGGCGCGCTCGACCCCGAGCATCCGGGCGAGCTCGCCGGCGTGCGGGGTCAGCACGAGGTCGGTGCGTCCGGCGTCGGCGCGCGGCGCGTGGTCGAGGGCGTCGGCATCGATCACGACGGGGACGCCGTCGTCGAGCGCCGCAGCCAGGGTGTCGGCGGCGCCGTCGCCGCTGCCCGAGCCGACGACCCACGCCTGCACGCGCCCGTCCCCGACGACCTCGGGGTGCGCGGCGCGTACCAGGTCGAGCACGCAGTCGTCGCCGACGTAGCGGACCATCCCGACGAGACCGGTGGCCGCACCGGCGACCGAGAGGAGGCCGGCGCCGGGGTAGGTGTCGGAGCCGGCTCGGACGCCAACGACGCCGCGCAGGTACTTCTGGGCGTCCGCGCCGGGCACCGGCAGCAGCGCGGCGACGTCCGGGGGCTGCAGCGCCTCCACCCCCGGCTCGGGCAGGTCGAGGCCGAGGTCGACGAGGTGGACGGCGCCGGCGGCCCGGGCGGCCGGGTCGACGAGGTGGGCGACCTTGTGGGTGCCGAAGGTGACCGTGAGCAGGGCCGCGACATGGTCTCCGGGAAGGCCGGTGGTCTCCCCGGTGTCGGCGTCGACGCCGCTCGGCAGGTCGACCGCGACGACGGGGACGCCCGCCAGCGCGGCCAGGGCCTCGCGGGCCGCCGGCTTCAGCCCGGGGCGCCCGCCGATCCCGACGATCCCGTCGATCACGAGGTCCGGCGCGACTGACGGAGCCGCGTCGACGACCCGCCCACCCGCGCGCAGCAGGGCCGCCAGCCCACGCTCGTGCACGCGGTCGGCGAGGGGCCACGCGCTCACCTGCACGCCGCGCCGGGCCAGCACCGCGCCGGCGTACAACGCGTCGCCGCCGTTGTCGCCTCGCCCGACGAGCAGCACCACCCGTCGGCCGTACGCCGTCCCGAGGAGGTCGAGCACGGCGTGCGCCAGGCCGTGCGCGGCGCGCTGCATGAGCGCGTCCTCCGGCAACGACGCGAGGAGACCGGCCTCGGCCGCTCGTACCTGGTCGACACTGTGCGCTCGGATCATGTCGACCACGCTAGCGACCTCCCCCGTCCCGCCGAGTCGGCGCGCGTACGCGCCGACTCGCGAGTCACGGGCGGGTGCGCACGCGGGTCAGGACTCGAGCACGACCATGGCGGAGGCGATGCCGGCGTCGTGGGAGAGCGAGAGGTGCACGTGCCGTACGCCGAGGGCCTCGGCACGGGCGCGCACGGTGCCGCGCAGCTCGAAACGCGGCTGCCCGGAGTCCTCGGAGAAGACCTCGGCGTCCTGCCAGGCCAGGCCCGCCGGGGCCCCGAGCGCCTTGGCCAGCGCCTCCTTGGCCGCGAAGCGCGCGGCCAGCGACGCCGGCTGGCAGGTGGCCTCGGCGGGGGTGAAGAGCCGCTCCACCAGGCCCGGGGTCCGCGCCAGCGACTCCGCAAAACGCCCCAGGTCGCACACGTCGATCCCGACGCCGATCACCGCCACGAGCTCACCACCGCGACACCTGGGCCCACACGGCGCTCGCGCAGCGAGCCCGTCCGGACGCGAGCGCAGCGAGCCTGTCCGGACGGAACAACAGAGCGCGCGAGCGAAGCGAGCTCCACGCCTTTGCCACGCTCCGCGTGAATCATTCGACGGTGACGGACTTGGCGAGGTTGCGCGGCTGGTCGACGTCGTGGCCCAGCGCGGTGGCCAGCTCGCAGGCGAAGAGCTGCAGCGGCACGATCGACACCAACGGCTGGAGCAGCGTCGGCACCTGGGGCAGCCGGATGAGGACGTCGGCGTACGGCTCGATCCGGGTGTCGCCCTCCTCGGCCAGGCAGATCGTCCGGGCGCCGCGCGCCCGGACCTCCTGGATGCCGCTGATCATCTTCTCGTGCAGCTGGTCGCGCCCCCGGGGCGGCACGACGCACAGCACCGGCAGCCCCTCCTCGATGAGCGCGATCGGACCGTGCTTGAGCTCGCCGGCGGCGAAGCCCTCCGCGTGCAGGTAGGCCAGCTCCTTGAGCTTGAGGGCTCCCTCGAGGGCGATCGGGTAGCCGGCGTGGCGACCCAGGAAGAGCACCGAGCGGGTGTCGGTGTGCTCGCGGGCGAGCTGGTAGACCTGCTCGCAGTCACCGAGGACCCGCTCGATGTGCTCGGGCATCGCCTCGAGCTGGGCCATCACCTCGTTGATCTCGTCGTCGAAGCGGGTGCCCTTGACCTGGGCGACGTAGAGCGCCAGCAGGTAGCAGGCGATGAGCTGGGTCACGAACCCCTTGGTCGAGGCGACGCCGATCTCCGGGCCGGCGTGGGTGTAGATGACCGCGTCGGACTCCCGCGGGATCGTCGAGCCGTTGGTGTTGCAGATCGCCAGCACCTTCGAGCGCTGGATGCGGGCGTGCCGGATCGCCTGCAGCGTGTCGGCGGTCTCCCCCGACTGGCTGATCGCGACCACCAGGGTGGAGTGGTCGAGGATCGGGTCTCGGTAGCGGAACTCCGAGGCCAGCTCGACCTCGACGGGGATCCGCGTCCAGTGCTCGATGGCGTACTTGGCCACCATCCCGGCGTAGAACGACGTCCCGCAGGCGATGATGATCATCTTGGAGACGTCGCGGATCTCCTCGTCACTCAGCCGCATCTCGTCGAGCTGGAGCAGTCCGGCGCGGGTACGGCGTCCGAGCAGCGAGTCGGCGACGGCTCGCGGCTGCTCGAAGATCTCCTTGCGCATGAACCAGTCGTGGCCGTCCTTCTCCGCCGCCGACAGGTCCCAGTCGACGTGGAAGCGACGGCCCTCGGCGGGGCGGCCGTGGAAGTCGGTGAGCTCGACGCCCGCGCGCGAGATCGTGATGACCTGGTCCTGTCCGAGCTCGAGGGCCTCACGGGTGTGGGAGATGAATGCCGCCACGTCGGAGCCGAGGAAGTACTCGCCCTCCCCGATGCCGACCACCAGCGGACTGTTGCGACGGGCGGCCACGACCCGGTCGGGGTCCTGGGCGTCGACGGCCACGAGGGTGAAGGCACCCTCGAGACGCTGGCACACCCGCTGCATGGCGGTGGTGAGGTCCTCGCCCGACTCGACCTGCAGCTCGACCAGGTGGGCCACGACCTCGCTGTCGGTCTGCGACACGAGCACGTGGCCGTCGTCCTCCAGGCGGGCGCGCAGGTCGGCGAAGTTCTCGATGATGCCGTTGTGCACCAGGGCCACCCGGTGGGCGTTGCCGTCGTGCGGGTGCGCGTTGACGTCGGTCGGCGGCCCGTGGGTCGCCCAGCGGGTGTGTCCGATGCCGGCGGTCGCGGCCGGCAGCGGGTCGTCGGCGAGCACCTTCTCGAGGTTGGCCAGCTTGCCGGCCTTCTTGGCCGTCACCACGCGTCCGCCGCTGACGCCGTCCTTCCCGGGCACCACCAGCGCCACCCCGGCGGAGTCGTAACCCCGGTACTCCAGACGACGCAGTCCTTCGATGACCACGTCCTGGGCCTGCTGGGGTCCCACGTACCCGACGATGCCGCACATGGGCCCTGACTGTACTTCTGTCGGACCGTGGCCGCCTCCCGCGGCGGACGGCGTGGGGCCGTGCGGTGGACCGCGCCGGTCCGGCACGACGGGTTGCTGCAAGAATCGCGGCCATGTCGAGCGGCGAGGACTCCCCCGCGGACCGGGCCGCCGGACCGCCCGTGCCGGTCACCGAGGCACCTGGCCGCGAGACCTCGCCCTACATCGAGCTGGAGCGCAGCGCCTGGTCGGCGCTCGCCAACGAGACCTACAACCCGCTGCGCGCCGACGAGATCCGCGCGTTGCGCGGGCTCGGCGACAGCCTCGACCTCGAGGAGGTCGAGGAGGTCTACCTGCCGCTCTCGCGGCTGCTGAGCCTCTACGTCAGCTCGGCCACCCACCTGCACCTCGAGCAGGAGGCCTTCCTGCACCGCCGCACGCCGCCCCGGACGCCGTTCGTCATCGGCCTCGCGGGCTCGGTCGCGGTGGGCAAGTCGACCACGGCCCGCGTGCTGCAGCAGATGCTCGCCCACTGGCCCGAGCACCCCAACGTCGCGCTCATCACCACTGACGGCTTCCTCTACCCCAACGCCGAGCTGGAGCGGCGCGGGATCCTGCACCGCAAGGGCTTCCCCGAGTCCTACGACCGCCGCGCGCTGCTCCGGTTCGTGGTCGACATCAAGTCGGGCAAGGACGAGGTCGAGGCGCCGACGTACTCCCACCTCGTCTACGACGTGGTGCCGGGCGAGAAGGTCGTGATCAAGCGTCCCGACATCGTGATCATCGAGGGCCTCAACGTCCTGCAGCCCGCGCGGGTCAGCGAGGACGGCAAGGCGGGGCTCGCCCTCAGCGACTTCTTCGACTTCTCCGTCTACGTCGACGCGGGGCGCGACAAGATCCGCGAGTGGTACATCTCGCGCTTCCTGCGGCTGCGCGAGACGGCCTTCCGCGACCCGGACTCCTACTTCGCGAAGTACGCCGCGCTGACGCACGACGAGGCGGTGGTCGAGGCCTCCCGGATCTGGGACACCATCAACGGGCCCAACCTCGTGCAGAACATCCTGCCGACCCGCTCGCGCGCGACCCTCGTGCTCCGCAAGGACCGCGACCACTCGGTGCGCTACGTGCGGCTGCGCAAGCTCTGACCGCCCCGGTGCCGGTCGTTCAGAAGGGCACCGGCTCGGCGAGCAGCCCCGTGCCGGACGTGCGACCGGACACGGTGCGACAGAACTCCACCGCGTCGAGCTCGATCTGCGGCCCGCCGCTGCCCGCCACGAAGACGCCGCCCGCCGGCCCGGTCAGGGTGAGACGGACGGCGGCACCGTGGCGTCGCGCCCACTCGGCCGCGACGTCGGCGACGATCCGCCCGTCGTGCCCGGGCGTCAGCTCGGGGGCTCGGCCCAGGGCCCGGCACAGGTCGACGCGGTGCAGCCAGGCGTCGCGGGTGAGGACGACGTCGACGAGGTAGCCCAGCGCCCACCGCTCGTCGAGGTCGTCCATCTGCACCGGGAAGCGCACGAGCGAGCGCAGCAGCTTGGGAGTCCTCGCCCGACCCACCGCCGCCGGGACGACCAGCGCCGCGCACTCCTCCACGAGCTCGGCGGTGCTGAGCGCGGCGGTGAGCTCGACCTGGAGCGCCGTCATGATCGCGACGCCCTGCTGGTCGCTGTGCTTGGCGCGTCGAGCGATCTCCCGCTGCTGCCGGAGCATCTCGCGCACGGAGGCGGCCGAGCGCATGGCGCCGACCACGTGGCCGGCGAGGTCCCGCACCGACCAGAGCGCGCAGTCGGTCGGCAGTCCCCACTGCTCGTCGGACACGGTGGCCAGCTCCTCGGCGAACCGTCGGTAGGCCGTCTCGGCGAGACCGCGGGCCTCGCGATGGCTGATGGGTGGGATGGTGAACAGGTCGTGCGCGGTGGTCGTGGACATCGTCGGGCTCCTAGCGGTCGGGTGCGGTCGGGTGCTGTCGGGTGCTGCCAGTGGTTTCGGTCCTGCCAGTGGTTTCGGTGCTGTCGGCGCTGCTGGGGATCCCCGCGTGGTCGCAGAACATGTCCACCGCCCGGTCGAGCAGCGACGTCCAGCGCTCGCCGCCCGGGTCGTTGGAGAGCTGCTGGTCCGTCAGACCGGTGATCAGGGCGGTCCAGAGGTCCAGCAGCGCCGGGTCGTCGACGCCGAGGTCGCTCATCTCCTCCTCGAAGCGGCGGTAGTAGTCGAGGGCGAGTCCGTAGGACTCCGCCGACGGCGTGAACCCGGGGATCGGACGCTGGAACATCAGCTGGTAGCGCACCGGGTCAGCGAGGCAGAACGTCACGAACACCGAGGTCGCGGCGCGCAGGCCCTCCCGCGCGGGCGGCAGCTCGGCCGGGCTCGGCGCGGTGGCGATCAGGGCGCGCTGCCCGTCGGCGAACATCGCGTCGTAGATCTCGTCCTTGGAGCCGAAGTAGGAGTAGAGCGACGGCGCCCGCAGACCGACCCGCACGGCCAGGTCACGCATGCTCAGCGACGCCAGGCCGTGCTCGCGGCACGCCGCCCAGGCGGCCGTGAGGATCTCGGCCCGGACCTGCTCCCGTCGGCGGTCCCATCCCGCGCTCATGGCACCCTCCCTCTGAATTCCGAACAGTGTACGAAAGTCTGAACACTGTTCGGAGAAAAGTCAACGGCCCTGGTCCGCGCCGGAGCGCGGGCCAGGGCCGTCGAGGTGGAGTGGGCCGGAGACGGGTGGAGACGGGTGGAGTCGAGGACCGGAGCGGGTCAGCTGGCGTCGATGATGTCCACGACGAAGAACAACGTCGCCCCGCCGGGGATGGCGGGCGGGGAGCCGGCCTCGCCGTAGGCCTGGTCGGAGGGGATCGACATGACCACGCGACTGCCCACCGGCACGCCGATGAGGCCCTCGTCCCAGCCCTGGATCAACGAACCCACGCCGATCGGGGCCTGGAACGGGCTGCCGCTGAAGCTCTCGTCGAAGGGCTCGTCGGCGTCGGGAACCTGGCCGAAGTAGTCGGCGGTGATCGTCTGGCCGACCTCGACCGGAGGTCCGTCGCCCGTGACGACCTCGTGGACGAGCAGCTCGTCGCTGAGGGGGTCGATGTCGCTGACGTCGAGGGCGACGACGTCGTCACCCTCGGTGACGACCTCGGGGGCCCAGCTCGGGAGCTCACCGTTCGTCGCACTGCCGCCCTCCTCCGCGGCGCCGGTCTCCGCAGACGATCCGGCACCCTCCGCGGCGTCGATGGAAGCCGGCGAGCTGTCCTCGCCACACCCCACGAGAAGGGCGCCGGTGAGCACGGCAGCGGCCGCGGCCCCCAGGGGACGGAAGGACGTGATCGAGGGGAGGTGAGTCATGGGCGCCAGCGTAGCCAGGGCCCGGGCGCCCCCCGCGGGCGCGTCAGCCCAGGTCGCGCCGCAGCGTCGTGACCCGCCCGAGTGCCCCCAGGACCAGCACGTAGCCCAGCAGCACGAGCAGCCCCGCACCGCGGGAGAGCACCTCTCCCGAGCCGATGCTGGCGAAGTAGCTGGCGCCGATGACGGCGTCCGCCGCCGCGCCCGGCAGGTAGGCCGCGACCGGGGCGAGAGCCTCCACCGAGCCCAGCCC
>JBFJKO010000112.1:0-8620 GCA_041634935.1 Nocardioides sp. | reverse complement strand
CGGCCTCGACCTCGGCGTCGTCGCGCTGTCGGCCGCGATCTGGGTCGCCCTGTACGGCGGCATCTGGTTCCTCACCGCGGGGCGCGGCATGGGGCTCGGTGACGTGGCGCTCGCACCGCTCCTCGGCGTCGTCCTCGGCCTCTGGGGCCTGGGCCCCAGCCTCGTCGGGCTGATGGGCGGCTTCGCCGTCGGGGCCGTCGTGGTGCTCGTCCTCATGGCAGGGGGCCGGATGCGGCGTGGCACGGCCGTGCCGCACGGACCGTTCATGCTGGCCGGCGCCGCCATCGGGCTGTTCGCCGGCGAGCCGATCGCCGAGACCTATCTCCGGGTGGTGGGCCTGACCTGACGGGCCAGCCGGTCTAGACCGATCGGTCACATTGCTGCCCATTTCTGCCAAACGTCTCCGGGCTGGTGTGACGTCCTCTACAAAGGGACTCGCACGTCGTTCGCCCCCACTCGGTCCCCCGCCGACGAACCTGCTTTTCTTCGGAGACTCCCCATGGCGCCCCTCCCCCCAGCACTCCCGCCAGCCCTGCCGCCAGCCCTGCCGCTGGCACCCGTCCTCGTGGTCGCCCACGACCAGGACGGCCTCGACGCCACCCGCGACGCCCTGACCTTCGGACGTCTCGTCAACCCGGTCCTCGCGTGCACCGACATCAGCGACGTCCAGGACTACCTAGCCTCCGACGAGCCGCTGCCGGCCGTGGTCGTCACCGAGCTGCGGCTGCCGACCGGTGACGCCGCCGACCTCCTGCGTCTGATCCGCACCAACCTGACCACCCGCCGTACGCCGGTCGTCGTCATCTCCGAGGACGCCAGCGCCGACGACATCTCGACGCTCACCGCGCTGGGCGCGACGGCCTACCTGGACCGAGGCGTCGCGGTCGACGTCCTGGTCGGGGTGCTGCGCGACGCCGACCTGCCGTGGGCCATCACCCCGCCGACCCCGCCGGAACCGGCCTCCGCTCGCCGGCCGCTCGCCCTGCTCGAGGTCGCCCGATGACCCTCAACGACGACTTCGACGAGGACGGCGCATCCTTCCCGACGACCGGGTCCCTGGTCGAGGCCATCAGCGACCTGCGCCAGATCTGCGTCGACGACGAGCACACCCTGGCCCTGCTCGCGGTCACGCTGTCCAACGCGGCCGAGATCGTCGACTACCACGGCACCGCGGCCCTGGAGTCGCTCACCACCGAGCTGGCCCGGCGGATGCTCCAGCACGAGCACCTCCCCGCGCGCCTGCTGCGCGTGAAGCCGCTCGGCGGCTTCCTGATGGTGGTGCGGGTGCGTCGCGACATGGCCCACGCACAGGTGTCGCACCTCGCTTCACGGGTGCGCACGCTCGTGCCCCTCAACGGCGACCTGGTGTGGCCGGTGATGACCGTCGGCGCCCGGCTCGTGCAGGACGGCGACGACGAGCGGATCGCCGTGCAGGACGTGCGCGCGACCGTCGTACGGGCCAGCGGCTGCGCCGTCGGCGACGTGCTGTGGCACCAGCCCGGTGACGAGGACGACGCGCCGTTCGACCTGCTCATGGTCCGCGACCTGGCCCACGCCCTGGCCCACGACCCGTCCCAGCTCGCGCTGCACTACCAGCCCGTGCAGGACCTCCGCACCGGTGCGCTCGTCGGCACCGAGGCCCTGCTGCGCTGGACGCACCCCGAGCTCGGGATGCTCTCCCCCGCCGCGACCGTCGAGGCCGCCGAGCGCAGCGGTCTCATCACCCAGCTCGGGCGCCACGTCCTGCGCACCGCCGCGGCCCAGCTCGCCGAGTGGCGCGGTCTCGTCGACCACGAGTTCCGCATGCACGTCAACGTCTCCCCGCTCGAGCTGCGCAACCCCGAGTACGTCGACCACCTCGACGCGGTCATCGAGGACACCGGCATCTCGGCCCAGCAGCTGCTGCTGGAGATGACCGAGACCGCGGTCGTCTCCGACGACCCGGTCGTACGACGCACGCTCGAGGACGTCACGAACCTCGGCGTCGCGCTCGGCATCGACGACTTCGGCACCGGCTACTCCTCGGTCATGCACCTGCACCGCCTGCCCGTCGACACGGTCAAGATCGACCGGTCGATCGTCGCCAACATCGGCGCCAGCCCGGCCGACTTCCAGCTGGCCCGCTCGGTGCTCCAGCTCGTCTCGACCCTCGGGGTGCGGATCGTCGCCGAGGGGATCGAGAGCGAGCTCGAGGCCGCGCACCTGCGCGCCATGGGCTGCCGTCTCGGGCAGGGCTACCACCTCGGCCGACCGATGCCGGCAGGTCAGCTCTTCGCCACTCGCTCGCAGGAGGCCGACACCGCCTGAGGCGCTCCCCGGGGGGGGTCAGCCGCGGCCAGGGGTCAGAGGGGTCTGAGGATCAGCTGGGCTCGGTCGGGACGGAGTCCTCCGACTCCAGCCACCCGCGGAACGCCTCGAGGTTGTGGGTCGGCTCCCCGCGGAGCTTGCGCCACTCCCACTCCTTGCGGATCGAGGAGGCGAAACCCAGCTCGAGGATGGTGTTGAACGACTCGTCGGCCACCGAGAGCACCGAGCCCAGCAGCCGGTCGAGCTCGTCGTCGGTGATGCTGCTGAGCGGCAGGCGGGAGTCGAGGTAGACGTCGCCGAGGCGGTCGACCGCGAAAGCGACGCCGTACAGGCGCAGGTTGCGCTGCAGCAGCCAGCGGTAGACCTGCTCGTGGTTCTCGTCGGGGGCGCGGCAGACGAAGGCGTGCACCGACAGGGCATGGGGGCCGACGTCGAGCCGGACCGCGGTCTGCAGCTTCTTCTCGCCGGGGAGGGCGAAGGAGAACACGCCCTCGCTGGGCTCCTCGAACTCGAGGTCGTTGGCGAGGAGGTAGTCGCGCAGGATCTCGACGGGCTCGCGGTCGGGCGCCTCGGTGCTCATCTCACCGAGGATCGCATGCGGGCTCTCGCCCGTTGGTAGACGTCCGCGGTGGCGTCGGCAGTGGCCTCCCACGAGAAGAGCCGCGCCTGCTCCAGGGCGCCCGCGGATAGCCGGGCGTGCAGGTCGCGGTCGCCGACGACGCGGCCGAGCGCCGCCGCCCAGTCGCTGGGCTCGTGGGTGTCGACCAGCAGCCCGCTGCGTCCGTCGCGCACGACGGTGGTGAGGCCACCGACGGCGGCCGCGACGACCGGGGTGCCGCAGGCCTGCGCCTCGGCGGCGACCAGCCCGAAGGACTCGTTGTAGGAGGGCACGGCGACGACGTCGGCGGCGGCGTACCAGCGCGCCAGCTCGGTCTGTCCGACGGGCGGCACGAAGCGGACGACGTCCTCCAGGCCGAGCTCGGAGACCAGCGCCGACAGCGCCGCCGGCCGGTCGAGACCGCTGCCCGAGGGACCGCCCACGATCGGCACCACCAGGCGCGAGCGCAGGCTCGGGTCGCGCTCGAGGAGCACGGCCACGGCGCGCACCAGCACGTCGGGCGCCTTGAGGGGCTGGATGCGCCCGGCGAAGAGCAGCACCAGGGCGTCGTCGGGCACCCCGAGCCCGGCCCGCACGCCGTCGCGGGGACGGAAGACCTCGAGGTCGACGCCGGGGTGGACGACCTCGACCTGCCCGGGGTCGGCGTCGTACAGGTTGATCAGCTGCTTGGCCTCGAGGTCGGTGTTGGCGATGAGCACGTCGGCGGCCTCGACCACCTGCTCCTCGCCGATGACGCGCGCCGCCGGTTCCGGGGTGTCGGACGCCGCCAGCGCGTCGTTCTTGACCTTCGCCATCGTGTGCATGCTGTGGACCAGCGGCACGCCCCACCGGTCGCGGGCCAGGGCCCCGACCTGGCCGGAGAGCCAGTAGTGCGCGTGGACCGCGTCGTAGTGGCCGACCGGGTGAGCAGCCTCGGTGCGCAGCACCTCGCGCGCGAAGACGCACAGCTGCCCGGGGAGCTCGTGCTTGGTGAGGCCCTCGAAGGGACCGGCGTGGATGTGGCGCACCCACACCCCGTCGGCGAGCCGCACGATGGATGGGAGCGACGAGCTGGTGGAGCGGGTGAAGATGTCGACCTGGACCCCGCGGGCTGCCAGCCTCCGGCTGAGCTCGACGACGTAGACGTTCATCCCGCCCGCGTCGCCGGTGCCGGGCTGGTGCAGCGGAGAGGTGTGCAGGCTGATCATCGCCACTCGGCGCAGATCGTCCATCGCTCCTCCTTCGGACCCTCGGACCCCACGCGGTCCGGACGGGCTCAACCATCGTGACCTCCCGATGATTCCCGGCCGGCCCTGGGCTGCACCAGAATGCCGGTCATGAGCAACCGTCGTACGGCCGTCGTCACCGGAGCCAGCAGCGGGATCGGAGCGGCCACCGCCCGCGCCCTTCACGCGGAGGGGTTCCACGTCGTGTGTGCCGCCCGCCGCACCGACCGCATCCGCGCGCTCGCCGACGAGATCGGCGGCACCGCCGTCACGTGCGACGTCACCGACGCCGACTCCGTCGCCGCCCTGGCCGCGACGGTGGCCGACCTCGGGGGGCGCCTCGACGTGCTGGTCAACAACGCCGGCGGGGCGTTCGGCGCCACCCCGGTCGCCGAGGCGGACGTCGAGGAGTGGCGGCGGATGTACGACGTCAACGTGATCGGGCTGGTGCAGGTCACCCGTGCCCTCCTGCCGGCCCTGCTCGCCGCACCGGCCGGCATCGTCTGCAACGTCGGCTCCACCGCCGGGCGCATCGCCTACGAGGGAGGCGGCGGCTACACCGCGGCCAAGCACGGCACCCAGGTGGTCACCGAGACCCTGCGCCTCGAGCTCTACGACCAGCCCGTGCGGGTCGTCGAGATCGCCCCGGGGATGGTGCGCACCGACGAGTTCGCGCTCGTGCGCTTCGACGGAGACCGGGCGGCCGCCGACGCCGTGTACGCCGGGGTGGCCGAGCCGCTGGTGGCCGAGGACGTCGCCGACGCGATCAGCTGGATGGTCACCCGCCCCGCCCACGTGAGCGTCGACGAGCTGGTGATCCGTCCGCGGGCGCAGGCGGCTCAGCACAAGGTGCACCGGGTCCTGCCCGACCGGCGGCCCGACTAGCTGCTCGACCCGACGTCGAGCACCAGGTCGACCAGCCGGCGCAGGTCGTCGGTGAGCAGGTGCTCGGGCACGCGGGCGCGGGCGCCGCACACGTCGAGGTCGTAGCAGAACATGTCGGGGCGGGTCGGGGCCTGGCTGCTCGGCAGCCCCCCGGCACCCACGCGGGCCGCCAGCACGGCCAGCTCGTCGCCGACCGCCGGGTCGGACAGGTCGACGACCGCCTCGGACGTGCGGCCCGCGAACCCCCCGGTGCGCTGCACGCGCACCATCCCGGTCGGCACGGGCGCATCCTCCGCCGACGACGCCGACTCGCGCGCCCGGTCCGCGCCACGCGCGGCCGGTGCCGGGACGCCCACCTGCTCCCAGGCGGCCGCGACCTCGTCGGCGTGCCGACCTGCGGCGGCGACGGTCGCCGCGGCGAACCCGGCGAAGTCGGTCTCGGGCCCGACGCCGTCGCCCACCATCGCGTCGTACCAGATGCGGCCGGCGCCCTCCCAGGACGAGCCGCCGATCGCGACGGCGGCGAGGTGGAAGGCACGGTTGGGGATGCCCGAGTTGATGTGGACGCCGCCGTTGTCGTCGGGTCCGCTCACGTAGTCGTCGAGATGCCCCGGCTGCGGGTCGCGGCCCAGGCGCACGTCGTCGTACGCCGTGCCCGGGGACCGCAGGTCGCGCAGGCCCCGCGCGGCGACCCCGGGCAGGAACAGCTCGGCGCCGATCAGCCAGTCGCCCTCGGCCGCGACCTGGCCGAGGAGCCGCTGCTTGAAGCAGGTGGCGAAGACGTCGGCGAGCGACTCGTTGAGGGCGCCCGGCTGGTCGCGGTAGACCGGGCCGGCGCTGCGCTCGACGACGGCGTGGGTGAGCTCGTGGGCGAGCACGTCGACCGGCCGCGTGAAGCGGTCGAAGACCACTCCGTCGCCGTCGCCGAAGACCAGCTGCGTGCCGTCCCAGAACGCGTTGGGGTAGTCGCGGCCGAAGTGCACGGTCAGGCTCACCGGGCCGCCCTGGTCGTCGTACGACGCACGACCGTAGACCTCGGCGAAGAGCGCGAGGGCACCGCTGATGCCGACCGCTGCCTCGTCGACAGCGGCGTCGCCGCTGGCGGCCTGGCCGGCGCTGCGCACGACCCGCCCCGGCAGGGCGGTGGTCTGCTCGGCGGTGTGCACCGTCCAGGCCGGCCGGCCGAGCACCGTGGCGGCGCCAGGCGAGGCCGTCGAACCCTGCGCGCGGGCGGTGCGGAGCCGGTCGTCCAGGTCGGCGTCGGCGAGCAGCCCGAGCCGCCGGATGACGTACGGCGGCACGAACGAGCAGTGGCGGAGGGTCCCGGGAGTCATGGCACCAGACAACCCCAGGCCGCCGACACACACCAGGAGGTCGCTCCGCGAGGGACGGGTCGTGGGGCAGACTCGACGTGTGTCAGGTCGATCTCGGCCACCTCACCCCCATCTCAGGAGCGACATGAGCACCCCTGCACCCTCGACCTCACCGGTCGCCAGCGGCGTCGACGACGAGCGCCTGGAGAACCTGCGGCGCTGGAACCTCGCCCTCACCGTCCTGCACGCCGCCCAGGCCGTCGGCGTCCTGCTCCTCGCGAGCTCGTTCGCCATCACGGTGACCTCGACCTTCCCGAGCGGACCTCCCGGCACCGAGGCCCCGGCGCCCGAGGCGCTCTTCGACGTGCGGATCGGCCTGGCGATCGCGGTGTTCCTGGCCCTCGCCGCCCTCGACCACTTCCTCATCGGCACCGTGCTGCGCGGTCGCTACGAGGAGGACCTGCGTCGCGGGATCAACCGCATCCGCTGGGCGGAGTACTCCGTCAGCGCGACGATCATGATCGTGCTGATCGCCTTCTACAACGGGATCACCGACATCGCCGCGGTGGTCGCGATCATCGGCGCCAACGTGGCGATGATCTTCTTCGGCTGGGTGCAGGAGGCGATGAACCCGCCCGGGCGCGAGCGCACGACGATGCTGCCGTTCTGGTTCGGCACGGTCGCGGGGATGGCCCCGTGGGTCGCGATCCTCATCAACCTGCTGGGTGCCGAGACGGTGCCCGGCTTCGTGCTGGGCATCTTCGTGTCGCTCTTCGTCTTCTTCATGAGCTTCGGCCTCAACCAGTGGCTGCAGTACAAGGAGATCGGCCCGTGGCGTAGCTATGCCTACGGCGAGAAGGTCTACCTGGTGCTGAGCCTGGCCGCGAAGTCCGCCCTCGGCTGGCAGATCTTCGGTGGCTCGCTGGCCGGCTGACCCAGGGCCTGCCTGCACGCTCGGTGTCGGCAACGTCGCACGACCGAGGATGCGGGCAGGACCGGGCCTCGCCAGTAGACTCGGCGAGCCCGTTCGGGCGCCCTGATCCCCAACGAAAGCGACGACGTACCGCATGCCTACCCTCCGCTCCGACCTGCGCAACGTCGCGATCGTCGCCCACGTCGACCACGGCAAGACCACCCTGGTCGACGCCATGCTCCGCCAAGCCGGCGCCTTCACCGCCCACCAGGCCGAGAGCGTGGCCGAGCGGGTCATGGACTCCGGCGACCTCGAGCGCGAGAAGGGCATCACGATCCTCGCGAAGAACACCGCGGTGCACTACGAGGGTCCCGCCGCCGGTGGCAAGCCGATGGTCATCAACATCATCGACACCCCCGGTCACGCCGACTTCGGTGGCGAGGTCGAGCGCGGCCTGTCGATGGTCGACGGCATCGTGCTCCTCGTCGACGCCTCCGAGGGCCCGCTCCCCCAGACCCGCTTCGTGCTCCGCAAGGCGCTCAACGCCGACATGCCGGTGATCCTGGTCGTCAACAAGACCGACCGTGGCGACGCCCGCATCGCCGAGGTCGTCGACGAGACCTACGAGCTCTTCATGGACCTGCTCGACGAGTCGCACAGCCAGGACGCGCTCGACTTCCCCGTCGTCTACGCCTCCGGTCGCGCCGGCATCGCCAGCACCGTGCAGCCCGAGAACGCCACGATGCCCGAGGGCGACAACCTCGAGCCGCTCTTCCAGACGATCCTCGACACCATCCCCGCACCGTCGTACGAGGAGGGCGCGCCGCTGCAGGCGCACGTCACCAACCTCGACGCCTCGCCCTTCCTCGGTCGGCTCGCCCTCGTGCGCGTGCACCAGGGCACCCTGAAGAAGGGCCAGCAGGTCGCCTGGATGCGTCGCGACGGCGAGGTCAAGAACGTCAAGATCACCGAGCTCCTCGTCACCGAGGGTCTCGAGCGCAAGCCCGGCGAGTCGGCCGGCCCCGGCGACATCGTCGCCATCGCGGGCATCCCCGACATCACCATCGGCGAGACCCTCGCCGACGTCGAGAACCCGGTCGCGCTGCCGCTCATCCACGTCGACGAGCCAGCCATCTCGATGACCATCGGCACCAACACCTCGCCGCTGGTCGGCCGGGTCAAGGGCTCCAAGGTCACCGCGCGCCTGGTCAAGGACCGGCTCGACCAGGAGCTCGTCGGCAACGTCTCGCTGCGCGTCCTGCCGACCGAGCGTCCCGACGCCTGGGAGGTCCAGGGCCGCGGCGAGCTGGCGCTGGCCATCCTGGTCGAGCAGATGCGGCGCGAGGGCTTCGAGCTCACCGTCGGCAAGCCGCAGGTG
>JBFJKO010000111.1:0-8660 GCA_041634935.1 Nocardioides sp. | reverse complement strand
TTGATAACTGGGGCCTTCGGGGCACAGACGCTGCTCGAGTCTGCGCTCTTGTCCTCAGATGTCGTAGTAGAGCTCGAACTCGTGCGGGTGCGGGCGCAGCGCCACGGGGGCGATCTCGTGCTCGCGCTTGTAGGCGATCCAGGTCTCGATCAGGTCGGGCGTGAAGACGTTGCCGGCCGTGAGGTAGTCGTGGTCGGCCTCGAGGGCGTCCAGCACCGCGTTGAGCGACGTGGGCACCTGGTCGATCTCGGCCATCTCGTCCGGCGGGAGCTCGTAGATGTCCTTGTCGATGGGGGCGGCGGGCTCGATCTTGTTCTGGATGCCGTCGATGCCGGCGAGCATCAGGGCCGCGAACGCGAGGTAGGGGTTCGCCGACGGGTCGGGGAACCGGGTCTCGACGCGCTTGGCCTTCGGGTTGGAGCCCGTGATCGGGATCCGGACCGAGGCGGAGCGGTTGCGCGAGGAGTAGACCAGCGAGATCGGGGCCTCGTAGCCCGGCACCAGGCGGTGGTAGGAGTTCACCGTCGGGTTGGTGAAGGCCAGCAGCGACGGGGCGTGCTTGAGGATGCCGCCGATGTACCAGCGGGCCAGGTCGGACAGGCCGCCGTAGCCGGTCTCGTCGTAGAACAGCGGGACGCCGTTCTCCCACAGCGACTGGTGCACGTGCATGCCCGAGCCGTTGTCGCCGAAGATGGGCTTCGGCATGAAGGTGACCGACTTGCCCTGCTCCCAGGCGGTGTTCTTGATGAGGTACTTGAACTTCATCACGTCGTCGGCGGCCTTGAGCAGCGTGTCGAAGCGGTAGTTGATCTCCGCCTGACCGGCCGTGCCGACCTCGTGGTGGGCACGCTCGACCGTGAGGCCGCACTTCTCGAGGTTCTTGACCATGTCGGCGCGCAGGTCGCTGTAGTGGTCGTAGGGCTCGACGGGGAAGTAGCCACCCTTGAGGCGCGTCTTGTAGCCGAGGTTGTCCTCGCCCTCCTTGCCGGAGTTCCACCAGCCCTCGACGGAGTCGATGTGGTAGAAGCCGTGGTTGACATCGGTCGAGTAGCGGACGCTGTCGAAGATGTAGAACTCGGCCTCGGGGGCGAAGTAGGCGGTGTCGGCGATACCGGTGGTCGACAGGTAGGCCAGCGCCTTGCGCGCGATGTTGCGCGGGTCGCGGGAGTACGGCTCCCCGGTGATCGGGTCGTGGATGAAGAAGTTGACGTTGAGCGTCTTGGCCTTGCGGAACGGGTCGATGTAGGCGGTGGTCACGTCGGGGAACAGCGACATGTCCGACTCGTTGATGGCCTGGAAGCCGCGGATCGACGATCCGTCGAAGCCCAGACCGTCCTCGAAGACGCTCTCGTCGAACGACGACACCGGCACCGTGAAGTGCTGCATGATGCCGGGCAGGTCGCAGAAACGGACGTCGACCATCTCGACGCCCTCGTCCTTGATGAAGGCGAGCATCTCCTCGCTGGTGCTGAACATTCGTCCTCCTTGGCCGGCACTCAACAGCGCACAGCCGTCACAAACACGGTTTGGCAGACAGCATCCCGAGGCCACGTTGCGCCGGGTAGCCCGAAATTACGAACGGGTCGTTTCTCGACCGTATCGGTTTTGTGTCGGGCACGTAACGGGTGGTCCGATCCGCGACCGCTGGGGCGTCCTCCTAGGCTGGCCGGATGACCGGTCCGACCAGTGTCCCCTTCGAGACCGCCTCCTGGGGCCGACGCCTCCTCGCGCTCGTCGTCGACTGGGCGGTCTCCACGCTCGTCGTCGTCGCCTTCATCGGCACCGAGCGGTACGCCGAGGCCGGCGGCACCGACACCTTCCTCGTGCTCGGCGTCTACGTGGTCGAGTCCGCCGTGTTCACCTGGTTGCTCGCCGGGTCCTTCGGCAAGCTCGTCACCGGGCTGCGGGTCGTGCCCGCCGAGGGTGTGTGGCGACCCATCCACCCCTTGCGCCTGCTGCTGCGGCAGGTGATGGTGGCCCTCGTGATCCCTCCGCTGGTCTTCCGCGCCGACGGCCGCGGCCTGCACGACCTGACTGCCCGCACGGCGACCGTCACCAAGGACACCTATCGCTCGTTGATGCCTTCATGAGCCTGCGCCGACGTCCGTCCCACTCCCTACGAGAGGCGCGACGTGGGCGGCTCGGTGCGCTCGTGCTGACCTCCGGCCTGCTGGTGCTGGGCTGCGGCAGCGATCCCGCTCCCGAGGGGGAGTCCTACCTGCTCACCGACCTCGAGGGCGGCACGGCCGCTCCCTCCGCCGTCCTGGGCTCCGCCACCGGCACCGCGACGCCTGCACCCGCGGACGAGGCCCCGACCGGGACCGAGCTGATCTCCCGGATCGGGGAAGCGGTCGCGGCGTTCGACAGCGTCGTGGTCACCCGTGGCAACGGCACCCCGCCGCCCGACCTGCGTGCCGGCTTCACCTACGGCGCCACGAACGACTTCGCGGCGACGGTCTTCCTCGGACCCGGCACCGACGAGATGCTCGTCGAGCGTGTCGACGGCACGCTCTACGTCGGCGACGCGGACACCCCGCCGCAGCCCGTGGACGCCGACGAGGTGGCGCCGGACGCTGGCGGGTCGTTGCCGGCCCTGTTCGTCTGGTCGCCGCTGCTCGACCTCCGCGCCGTCCTCACGAGCGCCGGGCCCGTCACCGTCGACGCCTCAGCGGCCGACGGCACGGCGTACCGCTTCGACATCGCCCTCGGGGCGCTGCCGCGCCCCTCCACGATCGCGCCGGGGCGCCAACGCGGAAGCGCGACCGCGACCCTCACGGTGGATGACGACTCACTGCCCGTGCAGCTCGAGATCTCGTACGGCGAGAGCGTCGCGGTGGTGGGTTACTCGGACTGGGGTGCCCCGGTCGAGCTCTCCGTGTCGTAGCGCTTGATCCAGTGAGTCAGCGCCCGCGCATGTTGCCGCGCATGCCCTTCATGCTCGTCGGCACGGGCCCACGGGGGAGCGGCACCTTCGGGCGCTGGGCGTCGAGCGCCCGGAGCCGGGCGAGGATGTCGGTCACCTCGGCAGGCTTGACCTGACGGCCGAGCTTGCGCACGTGCTTCATCAGCTTGGGCAGCGGCACCTGACCCTCGTCGTTGCCCACGACGACCTCGTGGATCGGCGTCTCGCTCGCGACCCGTTCGTGCTTGCGACGCTCGCCGGCCAGCAGCGCCTTGAGGCGGTTGGGGTTGCCCTCGCCGACCAGGACGATCCCGGGAGGTCCGACCACGCGGTGCACCATGTCCTGCTGCTTGGTGAAGGCGACGACCTCGTCGACGCGCCACCCACGGCGCAGCATCGACAGGGCGCGTGCGCCGGCGCCCTGCTGGCCCTCGAGCCGCTTGAACGCCGCGCTCTGGGCCCGCCTGCTGAAGACGATCATCATCGCCAGGAAGCCGATCATCACGCCGCCGAGGACGGCGAAGACCAGCTTGACCGTGCCGGAGCCCGGCAGCAGCAGGAAGAGGCCGAAGCCGAGACCACCGAAGACCAGGAACGAGCCGAGCATCCACAGGCCGATCCGGGGATCGCCCTGCTTGGACATCCGGTAGGTCTCGACGATCTGACGTCGCCGGCTCATCTTGAGCGGGTCGGTCTCCGCCTTCTTCGCGGCGCGCTTGTCCTTGCGTGACATCTTCGGCTCGGTGGCCATGGTTCTGGTGCTGCCTATCTGGTGGGTCTGCGTACGACGGCGCAGATCGTGGTCGGCTACAGCTCTGGACAGGTCTCGGTCGCGCCTCAGACCGAGGTCGTCTGGCGCGCCTGCATCGCCTGACCGTACAGCCGTCCGGCCCGGTAGGACGAACGAACCAGCGGTCCTGAGAGGGCTCCGGAGAAGCCGATCGCGTCGGCCTCGTCCTTCAGCTCGACGAACTCCTCGGGCTTGACCCACCGCTCGACGGGGTGGTGACGCAGGGACGGGCGCAGGTACTGCGTGATCGTGATGATCTCGCAGCCGGCGTCATGGAGGTCCTGGAGCGCCTGCGAGACCTCGTCGCGGGTCTCGCCCATGCCCAGGATCAGGTTGGACTTGGTGACCAGGCCGAAGTCGCGGGCCTGGGTGATCACGTCGAGCGAGCGCTCGTAGCGGAACGCCGGTCGGATGCGCTTGAAGATGCGCGGCACGGTCTCGACGTTGTGCGCCAGCACCTCGGGGCGCGACTCGAACACCTCGCGCAGCAGGTCCGGCTTGCCGTTGAAGTCGGGGATGAGGTTCTCGACGCCGGTCTCGGGGTTGAGCTCCTTGATGGCGCGCACGGTCTCGGCGTACAGCCAGGCGCCGCCGTCCTCGAGGTCGTCGCGCGCGACGCCGGTGATGGTCGCGTAGCGCAGCTGCATCTTCTGCACCGACTCCGCGACCCGACGGGGCTCGTCACGGTCGAGCGGCTGCGGCTTGCCGGTGTCGATCTGGCAGAAGTCGCAGCGGCGCGTGCACTGGTCGCCGCCGATGAGGAAGGTGGCCTCGCGGTCCTCCCAGCACTCGAAGATGTTGGGGCACCCGGCCTCCTGGCACACCGTGTGCAGACCCTCGCTCTTCACGAGCTTCATCAGCTCGTTGTACTCCGGTCCCATCTTCGCGCGCGTCTTGATCCATTCGGGCTTGCGCTCGATCGGGGTCTCGGCGTTGCGGACCTCCAGGCGGAGGAGCTTGCGGCCTTCGGGAGTGGGAGTGGTCGTCACTGCGTCAACACTACGCGTGCTGCTCGGCTCGCCCAACGTGGCGCCGACCCCTTGTCAGGCGACGTCGCGGCGCCGGAACGAGACCAGCGACGCAGCGCCGACACCGGCCAGCAGCACGCCGTAGTAGGCCACCCCCTGCTCCAGGCTGCGCTCGCCCTCCTCGTCGCACTCGTCGGGGTCGGCCGGACGCGTCTCGCCGTTGTAGCAGCGCTCCGGCACCGAGACGTAGTACTCCGTGCCGTCGGTGATGATCGCCTGGGCGTTGATGGTCGGGTCGAGCGTGCCGCGGTCGTCGGGGCCGATCGTGCCGAGCAGGATGCCGCCGGCGACCGACACCGCGAAGAGTGCCCCGAGGGAGAAGACCGTGCTGCGCGAGAGCATCGTGAGGGCGTAGCCGCCCAGGCCGCCCGCTGCGGCGAAGGCGGCACCGCGCCACCCCTGCTGCAGCGACGCGAGCAGGGCGCCGTCGCGTGGCGGGTCGTCGCGCAGGTGGAGCACGAGGTCGAGGCTCAGCCAGTACGCCGTCGCCACGACCGCCGCGACGACCAACGACACCAGGGTCACCGCGAGTGCCTTGGTCGCCCAGACCCGCACCCGGCGAGGCTGGAAGAGCAGCTGGTTGCTCATCGATCCGGTGCTCCAGTCGTGGCCGACGAAGGTCGCCCCGAGCAGGAACATCACGACGCCGAGCACCGCCACCACGACCGTTCCGGACCCGAACGTGCGCTCCTGGTCGAGGCTGAGCGTCTCGTAGTAGTAGAACCACTCCGGCTGCGGCAGCACGTTCTCCTCGCAGGCCGCCTGCACGTCCGTTGCCGACGCATCGACGCCGTACCTCCTGGGGTTGTCGAGGCACTTCTCCAGGGTGCGCTGCGTGCGCGGCCGCGCCGTCTCGGCGTCGACCTGAGCCTGCACCGAGGCGAGCACGGCGTCGGACGGCGGCCGGGTGGACAGGACGGTCGAGACGGCGATGATCCCGGGCACCAGGATCGCGGTGGCGAGCAGCAGCAGGACGGCGCGGCGGGCGCGCAGACGCGACAGCTCGACGCGAAGCAGACGGATCATGCCGCCCCCTCCTGGACGTGGTGGCCGAGCGTCTCGCCGGCGGTGAGCTCGAGGAAGACCGACTCCAGGTCGCGACGCAGCGGGACCAAGGAGGTGAGCCACAGCCCGTGCTCGGCCAGCACCCGGCTGATCCCGGCCGGGTCACCCGTCTCGACGTGCAGGGCGCCGTCGACGGGACCGCTGACGGTGAAGCCGGCTCCGGTGAGCGCCGCGGCAGCCGCGGCGAGGTCGGGCACGGTGACGCCGTAGGCCTCGGCGCCGCCGTCGAGGAGGTCGGCGACCGCTCCGGTGGCCAGCATCCGACCGTTGCCGATGATGGTGGCCGAGGTGCACACCTGCTGCACCTCGGCGAGGATGTGCGAGCTGATCAGCACGGTGACGCCCCGGGCGCCGAGGTCACGGATCAGGTCGCGGATCTCGCGTATGCCCGCGGGGTCGAGGCCGTTGGTCGGCTCGTCGAGGATCAACAGCTCGGGCTCCTTGAGCAGCGTGGCGGCGATGGCCAGCCGCTGCTTCATGCCGAGCGAGAACGACTTGAAGCGGTCGCCGTCGCGGCCGTCGAGGCCGACGGTCTCCAGCGCTCGGTCGACGGCAGTCGTGGGCGCACCGATCGCCCCGGCGAGCAGCAGCAGGTTGCGGCGGGCGCTGATGGTGGGGGAGAACTTGGGCATCTCCACCACGGCTCCGACGCGGTCGATGACGGCCGGCAGGTGGTGCGGGACCTCCTGCCCGAACAGCGCCATCCGGCCCCCGGTGGGGCGGGCGAGCCCGAGCAGCATCCGGATGGTGGTGGTCTTGCCCGAGCCGTTGGGCCCCAGGAAGCCGTGGACGCCGCCCGCGGGGACGGCCAGGTCGAGGTTCTCCACGGCGACGCGGAGCCCGCGGCGCGTGCGGAACTCCTTGCGGAGCCCGGTGGTCTCGATGACCAGCCCTCTTGGATTGTTGCCCGCGAGATCGTTCACGGGCGGGATTAGATCACGGGCGCACGAGCTCGATCCGCGGGGCGCGCCCGGGCTCGGGTCGCGGCTCGTAGTCGGGCGTCGGGTCGTACGACGTCCAGGCGAGGTAGTGCCGCAGGTGGCGCTCGACGACCGGGATCACCTCGGTGACCGGCACGCGTCGACCGAGCTCCTCGGTGAGCGTGGTGACGCCCGCGTCGGCGATGCCGCAGGGCACGAAGCGGTCGTACCAGTCGAGGTCGACGTCGCAGTTGAGCGAGAACCCGTGCATCGTGACGCCGCGGCTGACCCGGATGCCGATCGCGGCGACCTTGCGCTCGGGGCCGCGGTCGTCGGCCTGCAACCAGACGCCGCTGCGGCCGGGCACACGGGCCGTGGTGACGCCCAGCTCGGCGCAGGCCCGGATCAGTGCCTCCTCGACGCGGCGCACGTAGTCGACCACCTTGACGTGGTCGGGCAGGCGCACGATCGGGTAGCCGACGAGCTGGCCGGGCCCGTGGAAGGTGATCTTGCCGCCGCGGTCGACGTCGATGACCGCGGCGCCGCCCGGGTCGGCGGGGCGCTCGTGCGGGTCGGTGCGCTTGCCCGCCGTGTAGACCGGCGGGTGCTCGAGCATGAGCACGGTCGGGGGACGGGTGCCGGCGACGACGGCGGCGTGCACCTCGCGCTGGTGGTCCCAGGCCGCGAGGTAGTCGACGGCCTCGGCTCCGAGGCCCACGATCTCGACCTCGACCTCGGGGGCTGCGTGCGGGGGCGGCGACGGCGTGGCACTCACCCGGCGAGCCTACCCCCGGTCGCGGCGACCCACGCGGGCGCCGAGGAAGGCCAGCTGGGCCGGGAGCACGCGCTGGGTGAACTCCATGTCGTGGCCGCCGGGGCCGTACTCCGCCGTCACCTCGGCTCCCGCCCCGAACCCGTCGACGTAGGCCCGGGTGGCGTCGAGGAAGAGGTCGGCGGTGCCGATGTCGACGCGCAGCGGGATGCCGGCGAGGTCGGTCTGCGCGTCCATCACCGAGTAGCGGCGGTACTCCGCGGCGTCGACGAAGCCGTCGGGGTGGGCGGCGCGCGCCCGGGTGTAGAGACCGGGGCTGCTGGCGACGACGGCCGCGACGACGCCGGGGCCGAGGATTCCCGCCAGACGGAGCACGCCGTACCCGCCCATCGACCACCCGAGCATCCCGATCGGACCGGGCGCCACGTCGGTCCGTGCCTGCAGCATCGGGAGGAGCTCGTCGACGACCATCGCGCCGGCGTCCTCGCCCCACGGACGGGGGTGCCAGAAGGAGGTGCCCCCGCTCACCGTCGCGAGCGCGAAGGGGGCCACCTCGTCGTCCACCACCGCGCGGGCGAGCGCACCGGGGAGGTCCCAGGGCTCGGTCAGCAGCGCTGCGGTCGACCCGCCGTGACCGTGCAGGGCGATCACGAGGGGGAGCGGACCGTCGACGCCGGGTGGTCGGACCAGCGCCCACCGGGTGGCGAGCCCACCACGCGCCGCGGAGGTGAAGGAGCCCTGCACCACCGGTCCATGGGGACCGTCGCGATCGAGGCCGACGGGGCCGCGTCCTCGAGGAGCCGGTCGAGCCCGAGCCCTGTCGCGAGGCCGAGCCCGACGCCCGCGGCGCCCGCGCCTCCGACCCGCAGGACTCGTCGGCGGCTCAGCACGGCCCCAGGATCGCACGAGCCTGTGGAGGAGCACCGACGCTCCGCGCTGTTCTGCGGTAGTCCTGAGCCATGACCGCAGCGACCCGACGACCCGAGGTGCTCGCGGCCGCGGTGGCGGTCGGAGCGCTGCTGCTCGGCGCCGCCGCGGTCGGCCTCGCCGTCGGGCTGCGCGACGACGTGCCGTCGACCTCCTCGGTGCAGGTGCCGGTCCCGCAGCACCCGACCGGGACCGCCGGGGCGACCGGCGCCCCGGACCGCCTGACCCGCGCCTCGCTGCCTGCCCGCGAGGTGCT
>JBFJKO010000110.1:0-8777 GCA_041634935.1 Nocardioides sp. | reverse complement strand
TGTCGACGGGATATTCCCGAGGCAGCATTGAGACAGCACGCTTGGTAGCCAGCGGTCTTCACGTGTCAGCGGTGGCACTCGTGGTTACGACCACGGGTGCCACCTGCTTGTGCGGCGTTACTCCGCGGCGCGCCGCAGCGGGCTCGCCTCGGCGCCGGCAGCGAACGCCTCGGCCCCGTAGAGCACCCAGGCGTGCACCCCTGCCGCCCCGCCCTCGGCGTACCCGCGCAGGTTCGACTCGTACGCCGGGCGCAGGGCGAGGTGCCCGGCCTCGGGCACGCACAGCGACTTCTCGTCGACGCCCCGGGCGACCAGCACCAGCCGCTCGACGGCGCGGGCGACGATGCCGTTGTGGGAGACGAAGGGGGCCGCGGTGATCAGCTCGGCGTGCACCATCGCGGCCACGACGAGCGCCGGGGCCTCGCCCTGCGAGGTGACGACCGTGGCGATGTCACGCAGCCGGCCGGCCGCCTCGGCGTCACGCGGACGCCCCAGTCGCTCCGGCTCCACGCTCGACCCGGCCGCCAGGGCGTGCACCCGGGCGCAGGCCTGCAGCGGCGACCGACCCAGGATCGGAACCAGCGACAGCAGCTCGGTCGACACCCGGACCGCGTCGCGGGCGACCTCGTCACCGACTCCCTCGCGCACCTCGGCCAGGGTCGAGGTCGAGCCCTCGAGCACCGCGCTGGCGTGCGCACCGCGCAGCAGCGACTCCGCGGTCGTCTCGGGCGACGTCTTCCGCAGGCCGCGGTCGCGCAGCATGATGTCGATGCCGTCGCGCGTGGCGGCGTACGCCGAGGGCACGCCCTCCAGCGAGATCAGCCAGGCGAGGGGATCACGGGCATCTGCACTCACCCCGCGAGGGTAGGGCGTGGTGACCGCACCGACGCGGGTCGGGGTCGTAGCATCGCCTGTCATGAGCGATGTCCGTCACGACCAGGCGCGCTCCTTCGGCAGCGTGGCCGACGCCTACGACCGGGGGCGCCCCACCTACCCCGCCAAGGCCGCCGCCTGGCTGGCGACCGGGACGGTGCCCGACGACGACTCCGACGGCTCGGACGACTCGGCCGGCTCGCAGGTGACCGTCCTCGAGCTCGGGGCCGGCACGGGCAAGCTGACCCGGCTGCTGGTCGAGCAGGGCCACGACGTCCACGCCAGCGAGCCCGACGAGGCGATGCTCGAGATCCTGCGTCGCGACCTGCCCGGCGTGCCCACCTCGCTCACCGGCGCCGAGTCGATCCCGTTGGGCGACGCCTCCGTCGACGTCGTCGTCGCCGCGCAGTGCTTCCACTGGTTCGACGCCGAGGCGGCCCTCGACGAGATCTCGCGCGTGCTCCGGCCGGGCGGCCACCTGTCGCTGGTCTGGAACTGGCGCGACGAGCGGATCCCCTGGGTCAAGAAGCTCGGCCGCATCATCGGCACCCAGGAGCACGTCGCCGACCCGGCGTCCGCCGTGGCGGCGTCCGACCTCTTCGGCGACGTCGAGGAGCAGACCTTCAAGCACTGGCAGGTCGTCAACCGCCGCAGCATCGTCGACCTCGTCCACTCGCGCTCCAACGTGGCGGTGATGAGCGAGGAGGAGCGCGCGGCCACGATCGAGTCGCTCCTGGCGCTGTACGACGACTACGGCCGCGGCATGGACGGCATGCAGCTGCCCTACCTCACCCGGTGCTTCCGCAGCCAGGTGCGGCCCCGCCGGGTGCCGGCGCCGGCCCCGGTCGCAGCAGCCTCGGCGTCCGCAGCGGAGCCGCGCGGCTCCACCGACCCGGCCCTCGACCTCCCCGAGCTGGCGCTCGACCCGCTCGTGCAGCCGACCGTGCCGCTCGCCGTGTCCGACTTCGTGACGGCCGGGCTCTCGCGCCGCCCCGGTCAGGACCCGATGGTCGACTCGGCCGACCGGATGCCGAGCGTCGCCTGGCGCGACCACCGCGACCCCGGCGACGACACGGGCATGCTGCTCATCGACTTCCGCTGAGGTCGCGCCGTGCTCGTGAGGTCCGAGCGCGTCAGCCCGTGAGCGCCCGCACCCGGGCCACGACCAGGTCGACCACGGCGTCGTGGGCTCCCATCACGTCGGCGACCACGACGCCGTCCGGGGCCTCGCGGCGCAGCCGGTCGTGGAAGAAGCCCGGCGAGAGCAGGTAGGGCGAGACCGCGTCGCCGGGCCGGATGACGTCGGCCGGTCGGGCGCCGTGGCCCGAGAGCGTGGCGAGCTCGACCTTGCCGTCCCAGGCGCGGGCGAGGTGCGCGACCGCACACATCTGGTCGCAGGTGGCGGCCTCCTCGCTGGAGCCGGCGGCCACGAGGACGACGCGCTGGCCGGGGCGGGCCCCGGCCTCGAGGAGGCGCGCGACCTGGGCCCGGGCGAGGAGCGGGTCGGGGCCGAGCTGGCGACCGAGGACGACCGGGACGGGGGCGAGCGCGGCCTGCTCGGGCAGGTCGGTGCGCATGTGGAAACCGGTCGAGAGCAGCAGCGGCACCACGACCGCGGGCTGCTCGGCGCGGGTCATCACGTCGGCGAAGAGCGGCTCGGAGAGCTCGACGTACGTCGCGATCGCCCGCACCCCCAGCCGTGCCCCGGCGGCGGCGGTGAGCTCGCGGGCGACCTCGTTGCCACCGCCCTTGCGGGTGCCGTGGGCCACCGTGACGAGAGTCGCCGACCCGGGCAGCGAACCCGTCGTCCCGGACTCGTGCCAGGTGGCGTGCGTCGTTGCTGTGTCCCCCATTCTCGCGACTATGCGCTCCGTGACAGTTCCTGACAACCCCCTGAGGAACACCTGACATGTGATCATGGGCTCATGGTGCGCAGGTGGCGTCGTACCCACTTGGGGTCCGAGTCCGATCGAGCGACCTTCCGCACCCTCCACACGGCCTCGCTCGCCTCGCCCGCCCTGCGCGAGGGACTGACCCGCGACAGCGCCGAGCGCGCGGTGCGCCACCTCGGCGACCTGCTCGGCACCCCTGCCCTGGCCATCACCGACACCGCGGGCGCGCTGGCCTGGCACGGCGCCGGCGCCCACCACCGCTCGCAGGTGCCCGCCCTGGTCGCCGCCGTCCTGGAGCGCGGGCGCACCCGCAGCTTCGAGGCCGCCGACCTGCCGTGCGTGCACGGCGGCTGCCCCGTGCGGACAGCCGTGGTGAGCCCGCTGGTCGTCGACGGGCTCATCGTCGGCACGCTCGCGGCCTTCGCGCCCTACCCCACTGCAGGGCTCGCCCGGGCGACCGACGAGGTGGCGACGTGGATGTCGGGCCAGCTCGAGCTCGCCGAGCTCGGGGCGTCGCGGGCCCGGCTCGCCGAGGCGGAGGTGCGGGCGCTGCGCGCCCAGATCTCGCCGCACTTCATCTACAACTCGCTCGGCGCGATCGCCAGCTTCGTGCGCACGGACCCTGACCGGGCCCGCGAGCTGCTGCTCGAGTTCGCCGACTTCACCCGCTACTCCTTCCGTGCGCACGGCGAGTTCACGACCTTGGCCGAGGAGCTGCGCTCGGTGGAGCGCTACCTGCTGCTCGAGCAGGCGCGCTTCGGTGAGCGGCTCCAGGTGACCCTCAGCATCGCGCCCGAGGTGCTGCCCGTCGCGGTGCCGTTCCTGTGCATCCAGCCGCTCGTGGAGAACGCCGTCCGCCACGGCCTCGAGCGCGTCACCGGCATCGGGCACGTCACGATCACCGCGCTCGACCGCGGCGCCGACTGCGTCATCGAGGTGGAGGACGACGGTCGCGGCGAGGACCCCGAGGTCGTACGACGTGCGCTCGCCGGCGACGTGGCCGTCGACTCCGTGGGGCTCGGCAACGTCGACGCCCGGCTGCGGACGACCTACGGCGACGACCACGGTCTCGTCGTCGAGACCGCACCCGGGGCCGGCACGAAGGTGATCGTGCGACTGCCGAAGTTCGCAGCAGGGGTGGTCGCGTGAGCACCGCTCCTGCGACCGGCGGACCGGCCGGCCCCGCCGGGTCGGCGCGCCTGCGCGTGCTCGTCGTCGACGACGAGCGACCGACCCTCGACGAGCTCGGCTACCTGCTCTCCCGCGACGACCGGGTCGGCGAGGTGCTGACCTCGCAGTCGGCCACCGATGCGCTGAAGGTGCTGCGCGAGCGCGAGGTCGACTGCGTGTTCCTCGACATCCAGATGCCGGGGCTCACCGGGCTCGAGCTCGCCGAGGTGCTGCAGCGGTTCCGCACCCCGCCCGCGATCGTCTTCGTCACCGCCCACGAGGGTCACGCCGTCGACGCCTTCGACCTGCGCGCCGTCGACTACGTGCTCAAGCCGGTGCGGGCCGAGCGGCTCGCCGAGGCGGTACGGCGGGTGGTCGAGGGCAGCGAGCGCGCTCCGGCCGCCGTGCCCGACGTCCAGATCCCGGTCGAGCGGGGCGGCGTGACGCGGTTCGTCGACCGGGGCGAGGTGACCCACGTCGAGGCGCAGGGCGACTACGCACGCCTCCACACGCCGTCCGGCAGCCACCTGGTCCGGGTGCCACTCGCGACGCTCGAGGAGGAGTGGGCGTCGGCGGGCTTCGTGCGCATCCACCGCTCCGTGCTCGTGGCGACCGGGCACGTCACCGAGGTCCGGATGGACGGCGGACGCTGCTCGGTCGTCGTCGGCTCGGGCCCCGCCGCCGTCGAGCTCGGCGTCAGCCGGCGCAACACCCGAGACCTGCGCGACCGGATCCTCCACCGTGCCGGCCCCTGAGGACGCCGAGGAGGTGCCGCAGCGGGTCCGGGTGACCGGGCCCGACCGGCGGCCGCGACCGGGTCCGCGCACCGGCGACATCGACGACGAGACGCGGCTGGGGGCGGTCTTCGTCGACTCGCTCCTGCGCGAGCAGCTCCGCCTGGCCCTGCGCATCCTGCTGGTCCTGGGCATCAGCGTGGCCGGCCTGCCGCTGCTGTTCCACCTCGCGCCCGGGTTGGCCGACGTCCGGCTCGTCGGGGTCCCGGTCGTCTGGCTCGTCCTCGGGGTCCTCGTCTACCCCTGGCTCGTGCTCCTCGGCTGGCGCTACGTCCGCCGTGCCGAGCGCAACGAGCGCGACTTCGCCGACCTCCTCGAGGAGCGCCGGGAGTGATCGAGGCCGACGACCTGCCCGGCGTGGTCGCGGTGATCGCGGTCAGCCTCGCGACGCTGGCGATCGGCACCTGGGGCCTGCGCCTGTCACGCACCACCAGCGACTTCTTCGTCGCCTCGCGCACCGTCGGCCCCCGGCTCAACGCCTCGGCGATCGGTGGCGAGTACCTCTCGGCCGCCTCGTTTCTCGGGGTCGCCGGCCTGCTGCTCACCTTCGGCGCCGACATGCTCTGGTACCCCGTCGGCTGGACGGCCGGCTACCTCGTGCTCCTCGTCCTGGTCGCCGCCCCCCTGCGCCGCTCCGGCGCCTACACGCTGCCCGACTTCGCCGAGGCCCGCCTCGCCTCGCGCCGGGTGCGCAACGTCTGCTCGCTCTTCGTCGTGGCCGTCGGCTGGCTCTACCTGCTCCCCCAGTTCGAGGGCGCCGGCATCACGCTCGCCGCCGCGATCGGCGCCCCGCGCTGGGTCGGACCGCTCGTCGTCGGCCTCGTCGTGCTCGTGAGCGTCGGCTCGGGCGGGATGCGCTCGATCACCTTCGTGCAGGCCTTCCAGTACTGGCTCAAGCTCACCGCCCTGCTCGTGCCCGCCGCGGTGCTGCTCGTCGTCTGGGCCGGCGACCGGGTGAGCGGCCCGGGCGCCCTCCTCGACGGGCGCGACGGCTGGTCGCTGCCGCTCGCCGACGGCGGCGCGCAGGGCCTCTACACGACGTACTCCCTCATCATCGCGACGTTCCTCGGCACGATGGGCCTGCCCCACGTCGTGGTGCGCTTCTACACCAACCCCGACGGCCGCGCCGCCCGTCGTACGACGCTGGTGGTGCTCGCCCTGCTCGGCATCTTCTACGTCATCCCGCCGGTGTACGCCGCCCTCGGCCGCGCCTACGGCGTCGTCGGGGCGGACGGCGGCGCCGCCGACACGCTGGTGCTCGACCTGCCCCGGCTGATCCTGCCCGGGCTCAGCGGCGACCTGCTCACCGGACTCATCACCGCCGGCGCGTTCGCGGCCTTCCTCTCCACCTCGTCCGGGCTCACGATCGCCGTCTCGGGGGTGCTCACCCAGGACGTCACCGGCCGACGGCTCCCCGAGGTCACGGCGTTCCGGGTGGCCACGGTCATCGCGGTCGCCCTCCCGCTCACCGCGACCCTGGTCCTGCCCGACATCGGCGTCGCCCGCACCGTCGGACTGGCCTTCGCGGTCGCCGCGTCGACCTTCTGCCCGCTCCTGGTCCTCGGGATCTGGTGGCGCGGACTCACGGACGTCGGCGCCGTCGTCGGCCTGCTGGTCGGTGGCGCAGGGTCGATCACCGCCGCCACCTGGACCCTCTTCCACGGTCGCACCAGCAGCAGCACCGGCACCGGCGCCGGCGACCGCGGCTGGGTCGACGTCCTGCTCACCCAGCCCGCGGCCTGGTCGGTACCGCTGGCCTTCGCCTCGATGGTGCTGGCCTCGCGCCTCACGTCGGGCCGCGCGCCCGCGCACGCGCGCCGGTTCATGGTCCGCCTGCACACCCCCGAGGCCGTCGACCTCGACCGGTCCTGACCGCTCGTCGTCCGGGATCGACCGTTCGGCGCACCGCGCCGTCCGCAGGTCGCACGGACGTCGCGCACCCCTGCCGGCGTGACCCCGATCACTCCTAGCGTGACGGCGATCACCCCGCCCACCGAGAGGCAGCGACGCCCATGTCCAGTGACACCACACCCCAGCAGCCACCCCAGCAGCCACCCCCGCAGCCGCACGAGCAGGCGGCCCGGCACGACCCGGTCTACGACCGGCTCGCCACCGAGCCCGAGTTCCTCGAGCTCCGCCGCCGCTACCGCGGCTTCGTCATCCCCGCCACCGTCGCGTTCCTGGCGTGGTTCCTGCTGTACGTCGCGATGTCGACGTGGGCGACCGACTTCATGTCGCAGCGGCTGTTCGGCAACATCAACGTCGCGCTCGTCTTCGGGCTGCTCCAGTTCGTCACCACCTTCGGGATCGCCTACCTCTACAGCCGCTTCTCCAACGCCCGCCTCGACCCGCTGGCCACCGTGCTCAACGACGACTACGAGGCCTACCTCGCCGAGCAGAAGGGCCGCTGACATGGACACCCAGCTCCTCACCACGTTCCTGTTCCTTGCGGTCGTCGCGCTGACGATCGGCATCACCGTGCGGGCCAGCCGCTCCACCTCCGGCACGGCCGACTTCTACGCCGGCGGGCGCAGCTTCTCGCCGCTGCAGAACGGCCTGGCGATCGGCGGCGACTACATGTCGGCCGCCTCGTTCCTCGGGATCACCGGCATCATCGCCCTCTCCGGCTACGACGGCTTCCTCTACTCCATCGGCTTCCTCGTCGCCTGGCTCGTCGCGCTGCTGCTCGTGGCCGAGATGCTGCGCAACTCGGGCCGCTTCACGATGGCCGACCAGCTCGCCTTCCGGATGCGCCGCAAGCCGGTGCGCCTGGCCGCGGCCTCCTCGACGGTCGTGGTCTCGATCTTCTACCTGCTGGCCCAGATGGTCGGTGCCGGTTCGCTCGTGGCCCTGCTGCTCGGGGTCGACAGCCAGGCGATCAAGAACATCGTCATCTTCGGGGTCGGCGCGCTGATGATCTTCTACGTCACCGTCGGCGGCATGAAGGGCACGACCTACGTGCAGATCGTCAAGGCGATCCTGCTGATGACCGGCTCGGCGCTGATCGTCGTCCTGGTGATGGCGCAGTTCGACTTCAACCTCTCCACGCTCCTCGGCGCAGCCGCCGACAACAGCGGGAAGGGCCAGGCGTTCCTCGAGCCCGGGCTGAAGTACGGCGTCGACCTCACCAGCCGGCTCGACTTCATCAGCCTCGGCCTGGCCCTGGTGCTCGGCACCGCGGGCCTGCCGCACATCCTGATCCGCTTCTACACCGTCCCGACGGCGCGCGACGCGCGGAAGTCGGTGCTGTGGGCGATCGGCCTCATCGGCACCTTCTACCTCTTCACCCTGGTGCTCGGCTTCGGTGCCGCGGCCCTGCTCGACACCAGCACCCTGGACGCCTCCGGCAACCTGGCCGCTCCGCGTCTGGCCGAGGAGGTCGGCGGCGGAGCCGGCAGCACGGGCGGCGCGATCCTGCTCGCCCTGATCGCGGCCGTCGCGTTCGCCACGATCCTGGCGGTCGTCGCCGGGCTGACGCTGACGTCGGCGGCCTCGGTCGCCCACGACGTCTACAACAACGTGATGCGCCACGGCCAGGCCACCGAGGCCGAGGAGATCAAGGTGACGCGGATGGCCGCCGGCGGCATCGGCCTGGTCGCGATCATCCTCGCCATCCCGGCCCAGAACCTGAACATCGCGTTCCTGGTGGCGCTCGCCTTCGCCGTGGCCGCCTCGGCCAACCTGCCGACGATCCTGCTCAACATCTTCTGGCGTCGCTTCAACACCCGCGGTGCGCTGTTCAGCATCTACGGCGGCCTGATCTCGGCCGTCGGCCTGGTGGTCTTCTCGCCGGTCATGTCCGGCACCGACACCTCGCTGATCACCGGGATGGACTTCGCCTGGTTCCCGCTGCGCAACCCCGGCCTGGTCTCGATCCCGCTCGGGTTCCTCTTCGGCGTGATCGGCACCCTGACCGCCCGCGAGCCGGCCGCGGAGGACCGCTACACCGAGCTCGAGGTGCGCGCCCTCACCGGGGCCGGCGCGGAGGCCGCCGTCCAGCACTGAGTGCAACGCGCACGCAACCAAGGCCGTGGTTCGGTGCGCTCAT
>JBFJKO010000109.1:0-8781 GCA_041634935.1 Nocardioides sp. | reverse complement strand
CGACGCCGAGCGTCACGAGGCCGGCCGTGGCGACGACGGCGCCGAGGCGCACGGCGGGGCGGGACGAGCGGGCGGTAGCGCTGGAATTGATGGAGCGTCTGGTGCTGGGCATGGGTGTTCCTCTGCTGAAGTCGGGTGTCGTGGGTCGTCGCTGCTCGCCGAGGCGCGCAGCACCGACCCGGGAGACGGGCTTCAGGCGTGCGCGGGGACGAGACCGGTCGACACCGGCGGTCCGCGTCGGGGTGCGGCCAGCGTCATCTGGGCGGTGACGGTCCACGGGAGGTACGACGTGCGGGCCGGGGTGCGCGCGGCGCGCGGCAGTGGTGGAAGCTCGGGGCGGGCCCAGGTGACGACGACGTCGACCGCGTGGGCCCGCAGCTCCCACAGGAGGGCGGCGACCAGGGCACCGGCGACGTGGACGAGCAGCATCTCGGGCGCGAGCAGGGCTCCCAGGGAGGAGCCGTGCGCCTGCACCATCGCGCCCGAGCCTGCGGCGGTCATCTCCGGCATCGGCGCGAGCACGGTGAGCCAGGCGTGCAGCACGAGCTGGAGCGCCACCAGGACCGGGACCGCCCACCGCAGACGCACCCGGCCGGCGAGCACGGGCAACCCGGCCACGAAGACGGCTGCGCCCATCAGGACGATCCACCAGGTCGACGGCAGCATGCCCCCGGCGGCGGTGTGTCCGGCGACGAGGACCGTGGTCGACTCGATCGCCGCTACGGCGCTGCGGGCGGCCGTGCCGCGACGCGGCAGCAGACGCACGGTGAGCACGGCATCATTGTGCCCCAGCGCAGGGTCAGGCGCGCACCAGCACTCGCTTGGCGGGCTGGAGCCGCGCGGCCGGGGCCTCGGCGGCCCGGCGCGAGATGTTGAGCAGCAGACCCACCGCGAGCATCCCGGCGAACATCGAGCTGCCGCCGTACGACACGAACGGCAGCGGCACGCCGGTGACCGGCATGATGCCGAGGCACATACCGATGTTCTGGAAGGCCTGGAAGCCGAACCAGCAGGCGATGCCCGCCGCGGCCACCCGGCCGAAGACGTCGTCGGTGCGCACCGCGATGCTCAGCGCGCGCCACAGCACGACGCCCAGGAGCGCGATGATCAGCGCCGAGCCGACCAGGCCGAGCTCCTCGCCGGCGACGGTGAAGACGAAGTCGGTGTGCTGCTCGGGCACGAAGCCCGAGCGCGTCTGCGAGCCGTTGAGCAGGCCGTTGCCGAACCACCCGCCGTTGCCCACGGCGATGCGCGCCTGCTCGACGTTGTAGCCGGCGCCGCGCGGGTCGAGGTCGGGGTTGGTGAAGGCCAGGAAACGGTCGACCTGGTAGTCCTTCAGCACCCCGGCGCGGACCGCCACCACGGCGCCCACGACGGCACCCACGCTGAGCGCCGCCAGCCAGCGGCGCGGCGCGCCGGAGGCGGCCAGGACGCCGAAGACCGTCGCGGCCAGCACGAGCATCGTGCCGAGGTCGGGCTGGAGCAGGATCAGGATCGCGGGCACGGCGGCGATGACCAGCATGGCCACCACGTCGACGGTGCCCACGCGGGGGCGCCAGCGCCCCTCGGCGCGCTCGGCGACCACCAGCGCCATCCCGATGACGACGGCGAGCTTGGCGAACTCCGAGGGCTGGATGGACAGCCCGCCCACCATCAGCCACGAGCGCGAGCCGTTGACGACGGTGCCCATGGTGAGCACGAGGAGGAGTCCCCCGACCGAGCCGAGGTAGACGAGTGGCGCGACGATGCGCACCCAGCGGTGGTCGGTGGCGAGCACCAGGACCAGCAGCGCCAGGCCGATCGCGACGTTGACGATCTGCTTCTCGAGGTAGGCGCGCGGGTCGCCGCCGGTGAGGTCGCCCCGGGCGCTCGTGGCCGACCAGACGAGCAGGCAGCCCAGCACGCTGAGCAGCAGGACCGAGCCGAGCAGCAGCCAGTCCATCCCGGCCCGGCGCATCATGAGCGTGCCTTGCCGTTGCCGCGCACCGACGGCGGCAGGATCGAGCCGTTGCGCTGGAAGACCGGGAGCCGGTCGGGCAGCGTGGTACCGGGGATCGCCGCCTTGTCGGGGAAGACCTCCTCGCCCTCGATGCCGTAGAGGGCCTCCCAGATCGCCCGGACGCCGGGCCCGGAGCTGCCGGAGCCGGTGCCGCCCTGGCTGATCATCATCACCACGACGTAGTCGTCGGAGTACGACGCCACCCAGGAGGTCGACTGCTTGCCGTAGACCTCCGCGGAGCCGGTCTTGGAGCGGATCGAGACCTCGTCGAGCGGGAAGCCGCCCATCCGCCACGACATCGTGCCCTGGCGGGTGACGCCCTCGAGCGACTCGTCGAGGTAGGTGTCGATGGCCGGCGGCAGGTCGACGTGACCGGCGACCTCGGGCTCGATGCGACGGATCACGGTGCCGTCGGTGGCCACGATGGCCGCACCGATGCGGGGCTCGTAGAGCGTCCCGCCGTTGGCGATCGCAGCGTAGCCACGGGCGAGCTGGAGCGGGGTCACGATCGTGTCGCCCTGGCCGATGGCGAAGTTGACCGCGTCGCCGGCCCGGTAGGCGTAGCCCTCGATGCAGAACTCGCGGGCGAAGGTGTAGACGAAGTCGGACAGGTCGCGGTTGCCCGGGGCGTCGCGCGGCTTGTCGGCGATGCCGCAGTAGTAGTCCTTCTGCGACTCGAAGTAGTCGCGCTTCCACTGCCGGTCGGCGATGCGTCCGGCCGCCTCGCCGGGCAGGTCGATGCCGGTCTCCTCGCCGAAGCCCCACTTCTCGGCCTCCTCGACCAGCGGGTCGCGGGCGTCGACGTCGGCCACGTCGGAGCCGAAGCGCTGCCAGTAGTCGAGGCCGATGCGGTAGAAGAAGGTGTTGCAGGAGACCTCGAGGGCCTTGTCGAAGCCGATGTAGCCGTAGGCGCCGGACTCGTAGTTCTTGAACGCGCGGTTGCCGACCGTCACCGAGGAGGAGCAGTTGAGGCGGGTGTCGGTGTCGTAGCCGTTGTTGAGCGCACCGACGGTCATGAACGGCTTCCACGTCGACCCGGGCGCGAACTGCCCCTGCGTCGCCCGGCCGAGGAGCGGCAGGCCGGCCTCCTCGGAGTACAGCTCGGCGAGCTCGGTCTTGGAGATCCCGCCGACCCACACCGAGGGGTCGTACGTCGGCTGGCTGGCCATCGCGACGACCCGACCGGTGTCGGCCTCGAGCACGATGGCGGCGCCGGCGTCGGCGACGTAGTTGCGGCCGGTGACCGTGTCGCGGGTCGCACGGGCGGTCCTGATCATCTCGGCGAGCTGGCGCTCCACCGTGGCCTGCACCTTGGCGTCGAGGGACGTCACGAGCGTGTCGCCGTCCTGCGCCTCGACCTCGCCCTCGTCGCCGAGCACGCGGCCCATCGAGTCGACGCCCACCTCGCGGTAGCCCGGCATCCCGCGCAGCCACGCGTCGTACTCCTGCTCGACGCCGGCGCGGCCGACGACGGAGGCTCCGTTGACGGAGCGGTCGCCGTCGGACTCGGCCTGGTCGAGCTCGTCGGCGGTGATCGGGCTGAGGTAGCCCAGCAGGTGGGCGGCGTTGATCCCGAACGGTGACGGGTAGTCGCGCACGCTCTGCTGCTCGACGATCACGCCCGGGTAGTCCTCGGGCTCCTCGCGGATGCGCTGGGCCTGCGTCTGGCTGATGTCGGAGGCGATCGGCACCGGCTGGTAGGGCGAGCCGTTCCAGCACACCCCCGGCTCGGAGCCGTCCTCGCCGCAGGTCACCAGGCGCCTGTCGATGCGTCCCGGACGCATGTCGACGACGCCGGCCACGCGTCGTACGAGGGTGTCGCGCTTCTTGTCCCCCAGCTTGCCGAGCACGGTGCGGTCGAGGGAGACGACCCACGCGAGCCGGTTGGCCACGAGGGGGCGGCCCTGGTCGTCGACGATGAGGCCGCGCGAGGGCTGGAGCACGATCTCGCGCACCGACTGCGCGGCGGCGCGGCCCTGGTACTCGTCGCCGGTGACGACCTGGAGGTAGTACAGGCGCACCAGCAGCGTGGCGAAGAGCGAGAAGACCAGCGCCTGGATGACGACGAGGCGCAGCCGGCTGGTGCCGGCCGCGTCGGGACCCCGCCCGGAGGAGCCCCTCACCGCAGCAGGCTCTCGGGCTCGAGCCGGTCGAGCGCCCGCGTCACCGGGGGCACCACGAACGCTGCCAGGACGACGTCCCACACGACGGCGAGGACGACGACCTGCAGCAGCGCGGGCACGGTGGCGTCGGTGTCCTGGAGGAGCAGGCCGCTGAGCAGGAAGATCGAGGAGCCCAGGAACGAGCAGGCGGCGACGGTCGCGAGCGCGGTGCCGACCGAGGGCAGGACGTCGCGGCGCACGCGTCCGGCGACGTAGCCGACCACCAGCAGCGCGAGCGCCCACCGGCCGGCGACGTGGTCGGCCGGCGGGGCGAGGTCGAGCAGCACCCCGGCCGAGAAGCCGGTGACCATGGCGAACTGCGAGCCGCGGACCAGTCCGGCCGCGACGACGACCAGCAGGACGAGGTCGGGCACGACGCCGTACCACGCCAGGTGCGGGAAGACGGTGGTCTGCAGGACCAGGGCGACGACGACGGCGAGCGAGACCACGGCGACGCGCGCGGCCGACGTCGAGAAGAGGGCTCTCATCGCAGGCTCCCGTCGGCCTCGATGACCGCGCGGTCGCTGCGGCTGCCGGAGGCGACCACGACGCCGACGAGGTCGAGCTCGGTGAAGTCGACGAAGGGGTCGATCACCGCGCGCTGGGTCGACTCACGCAGGCTCGCGTAGACCGAGACGACCTGGCCGATCGGCACCCCGGCGGTGTAGGGACCGCCGGCGTTGCCGTTCTCGTCGAGGCTCCCCCAGCTGACGACGGTGTCGCCCTTGGCCGGGACCAGCTTCTGGTCGAGCAGCTCGAGGTCGAGTCGGGCCGAGCCTCCGGTGACGCCGCGTCCCTGGAGGAAGCCGAGCTCCATGCTCTCCCCGATCCGGCCTCCGACCGTGGAGTCGGAGTCGACCAGCAGCAGCACGGTGGCCGACGTGCGGGTGACACGTAGGATCCGGCCGACCAGTCCGTCGTTGTTGAGCACGGTCATGTCGGGCGCGAGGCCGGCCGCGGAGCCGGCGTCGATGGTCACCGTGTGGGTGAAGGACTGCGAGGAGCCGACACCGACCACGCGAGCCGGCACGAGGGCGTAGCCCAGGCTCTCGGCGGTGCTGGTGAGGCCCTCGAGCTCGAGGAGCTTGTTGCGCTTGTAGCCCGAGGTGCGGACCTCGGTGCGCAGGCCGGCGTTCTCGGCCTCCAGCGAGGCGAGCTCGGCGCGCAGCTGCTCGCGGCTGCGGAAGAAGCCGGGCAGCTCGACGACGGGTCGGATGGCGCCGGCGACGCCGGCCTGGGCCGGGGCGACGACGGTGCCCACGGCCTGACGGGCGGGGTCGACGACCGACTCGGTGCCGCGGTCGAGGAGCATCAGGCTCGCGCAGGCCAGCACGAGGGCGACGACGAGCGCGCGGGGCGGGGTGCCGTCCTCCGAGCTGCGCGGCGCCTGCCCGAAGGCGCGCAGCGGCCTCATCGGCGCCGCCGGTTGTCGGCGACGAGCACCTGGCGCAGGGCCTCGAACTGCTCGACGCAGGTGCCGGCGCCCAGGGCGACCGAGGTCAGCGGGTGCTCGGCCACGTGCACCGGCATGCCGGTCTCGTGACGCAGTCGCTCGTCGAGGCCACGCAGGAGCGCGCCGCCCCCGGTGAGCACGATGCCGCGGTCCATGATGTCGCCGGCGAGCTCGGGCGGGGTCTGGTCGAGGGTGACCCGGACGGCGTCGACGATCGCGTGGAGCGGCTCCTCGATGGCCTTGCGGAGCTCCGAGGCGCTCAGCGAGACCGTGCGGGGAAGGCCGGTGACCAGGTCACGGCCACGCACGTCGCCCACCGGGTCGTCGGTGGAGGGGAAGGCGGAGGCGAGGGTCGTCTTGACCTCCTCGGCGGTGCGCTCCCCCAGCATCAGGGAGTGCTCCTTCTTCATCCACGCCACGATCGCGGCGTCGATCTCGTCGCCGGCGGTGCGGACGCTGAGCGAGGTCACGATCCCGCCGAGCGAGATCACCGCGACCTCGGTGGTGCCGCCGCCGACGTCGACGACCATGTTGCCGGTCGCCTCGTGCACGGGCAGTCCGGCGCCGATGGCGGCGGCCATGGGCTCCTCGATGATGAAGACCTCGCGGGCCCCGGCCTGGTAGCCGGCCTCCTTGACCGCGCGCTGCTCGACGGCGGTGATGCCGCTGGGCACGCAGATGACCATGCGGGGCTTGGCGAAGTAGCGGCGCCGGTGCACCTTGAGGATGAAGTAGCGCAGCATCTGCTCGGTCGCCTCGAAGTCGGCGATGACGCCACCCTTGAGCGGACGCAGGGCGGTGATGTTGTCGGGGGTGCGCCCGATCATCTGCTTGGCCTCGTGACCGACGGCGATCACCTCGCCGGTGGTGTCGTTGAGGGTGACCACGCTGGGCTCGTCGAGGACGACGCCCTTGCGCCGCACGTAGACCAACGTGTTGGCGGTGCCGAGATCGACGGCCATGTCGCGGCCGATGATGCTGTTCGCCATTGCGCGCGCGCCTCACTGCTCACGCGCATTGACCGGGGAAGGTGGGACTGCGAGCGCGTGATTCCGCGGGTCCCGGTAGCGAGCGTAGGAAGGGTCGGGGCGAAAACGCCGCAGGCACGCCGTCGGACGTGTCGCCGGCTCGATCACGGGAGCCGCGTGGTGGGTGTGGTCGGCGTCCGGCCGAGCTCGGGATCGACCGGCGGGCGCCACCAGTCGTCGTGGACACCCTCGGCCCGCGCCACCTGCTCGTCCTGCCCGGTGACGATCCGGGCGATGTTGTGCAGCGCCTCGCCGTCGTGGTCGAAGTAGCCGCTGTGGGCGTCCAGCAGGTCGCCCGGCCCGGTCACCGGAACCTCGGCGCGGAAGCGCAGGGCGCCGGAGTCCGCGGCGGCCGGGTCGTGACCCAGCCCGACCCCCAGGACGGTGCCCACGATGCCCCCGGGACCGATCGCACCGCGCTGGGCCAGGTGGGGCACCGGGTCGAGGCTGCTGGCCCCGACCCAGACGTCGGCGTCGCCGACGTGGAGGTCGTCGACGTGCTCGACCTCGCCTCCCAGTCCCGGGCTGCCCACGACGACCAGGTCGTCGACCGCCAGGCCGTGGTCGGACGCGGCGTGCCCGACGGTCGTCGAGCCATAGCTGTGCCCGATGACGGTCAGGTCGGCGGGCGGCCCCCTCCGCTCGGCCCGCAGTCCGGCGACGGTCTCCGCGAGGCGCTCGCCACCCCGCTCGGCCAGTCGCTCGTCGACGACCCGCACCACGTCACCGGAGAGACCGTCGAGCAGGGGCACGTTGTCGGGCGCGTCGTAGCCGATCCAGGCGAGCGCCGCGTGCGTGGCCTCGCCGTCCGCCTGACGGGCGGCGTCGTGGACGGCGGTCGCGTCGGTGACGAGGGCGCCGATGTCGGAGGCATCGGTCCTCATCCCGGGCACCAGCACCGAGACGTCGTCCGCGGTGTCGGGATCGCCGACAGCGAGCGCGACCGCGCCGTCGCCGCCGAAGGCCCCGGGGTCGTAGAGGTAGAGCAGCGCGGGCAGCGGCTCCCCCGTCCTCGGGTCGCGCGACCCGCGCGCCCGGTCGAGGGCGCCGGAGGCCGCCTCGGCGTTGCGCAGCACCCGGGCCTCGGCGTCCGTCAGCAACCCGCGGTCGCGCAGGAGGCCGAGCCCTGCCAGGTCGCGTCGGAGTCGCACGCTGTTGGCGCGGTGCCGGACCCGGGCGGGGATCCCGGCGAGGTTGCCCAGGACCCCCGGGGCCGCGACGAGCAGGGCGTCGCGCTCGGACGGCGTCAGGCTCCGCCACCAGGCCCGGGCCCCCGAGGCCGGGGCGCCCGGCGGTGGCAGGGTCGCGAGGGCGTCGTCGGCGGGATCGGGCCGACCCCCGTGGCGCCGTTCGACCTGCTCGAGCGTGAGTGGGCGCAGCGCACGGACCACCTCGCGCTCCTCGGCCAGGAGCGCCTCGAGCCAGCGTGCTCGCTGGTGCTCGTAGGTCGCGACGTGTCCGGCGACGGCGTCGCTGCGCGCCTGGAGCACCGGTGCGAGGACGACGATGCGGTCGGGGGTCGCGGCCACGACGTCCCGCCGGAGGCCCTCGACACCTGCCACGAGCACCCCGCTGCGGTGGACCAGGTCGACGTGCTCCCGCTGGAGTGCCGCCAGGGTGTCGGCGTGCTCGAGGACCCGCGCCGCCACCTGTCGCAGTGCGAGCGACAGGGCGTCGGCGCCCCGGCCGATCGAGGCGGAGACGCTGCGGTAGGCCGCGGCCGAGGCGCCCGACCACCCGGGCAGCCGGGCCGGCCCGGCGACGAAGGAGCCGAGGTCGTCGAGTCGCGCGCACACCGCCCGCAGCCGGACCCCGCAGTCCTCGACCGCGCCCGGGTCGACGTCCAGGGCCGGCATCACGCTCGGCGGGTCCGGCAGCCGCACCGCGGTCACCGGCGCTGCTCCAGGTAGGGCAGGAGCAGGAGGAGGTCGGCCCCGACCACCTCGTCGGTGCGCACCCAGGCGCCCATGACCGTGCGCAGGGCGTCTGCCTGCTCGGCCGACAGCTCAGCGGCGCGACCGACGTGCTCGCCCCACGCGCGGACGAAGTCGGCCGCCGCACGCTCGACGGGTGGCGAGAACCCCGCCACCGGCGCGTCGTCGACCTGCGCTGCCGCGGCGCGCAGGTCGAGGTGCTGCT
>JBFJKO010000108.1:0-8814 GCA_041634935.1 Nocardioides sp. | reverse complement strand
GACGAGGCCGGACTCGCCGACCTGGCGCGCGCGGCCGTGGATGCGTCGTACGCCCCGGAGGAGGTGCGGCGCTCGCTGCACGCCGAGATCACGGCCTATGCGGACGGGACGGACGGAGCCGCCGGGTCCGCCAGGTCCGTCGGGACGGGCGGTGCGGGCGGGGCCGTCTCGACGTAGTGCTCGTGCTCGGTGTGGAAGTGCGCGAGCACCCGCCCCGAGAGCGCCGAGGCGCCGTCCGGGTGGTCCGGCGCCGGCCGCACCTGGCTCACGTGGGCGCGGATCGCGGCCGCCTTCTGCTCCTGCCGCTCCGGGCTGAGCCCGAGGCAGACCACGTCGTCCCACGGGAGCTCTTCGGGCCGGCGGTGGGTCCAGGCGAGGAGCGGGTACTCGACCAGGCGGGCACCGCTGGCGGCCGCGGCCAGGGCCGCCGCGCGTCCGGCGGCGTCGTGGTCGGGGTGGCCGTCGTGACGCCAGGGGGCGGCCAGCAGGGTGCGCGAGGCGTCGCCCAGGAGGCCGGTGAGACTGCGAGCGACCTGCTCCTCCGCGTCGGCGACCGCTCCGTCGGGGGCGCCGAGGAACGCCAGGAAGTTGTCGGGAGCCAGACGGGCCAACGCGTTCTCCATCTCCGCGAGGCGCATGGTGGCCAGCGCGTGCCGGGTCTTGCCGCGGGAGGCGAAGCGCGAGGCCTCGCCGGCGGTGAGGAGGACGACGTACACCGGCAGGCCGGCGGCGGCCGCGGCCGCGATGAGGCCGCCCGCACCGAGACTCTCGTCGTCGGGGTGCGCCGCCACGACGACCAGGCGCGAGCACGGCTCGTCGCCACAGGTGAGGGTCAGCGGCGGCCGAGCGCCGTACGACGGGTGCCTGCGCCACGCGTCGACGGACGTACGTGGAGTCGTCTCGTCGTCCTCGACGAATCGCGCACCTGCTGACACTGCCGCAGAGTACGCAGCCCGGAGGTGCGTCGCCTTCCTCCGCTCGGGTGAATAGGATCCGGCCATGGCCGACTCCCCACCGAGACCGCTGACCGTGGCGGTCGTGAACGACTACGAGATCGTCGTCGCCGGTGTCGCGGCCGCGCTGAAGCCTTTCTCGGAACGCGTGCGGGTCGTCGAGATGGACAGCCAGCTGCCCGTGATCAGCGACGTCGACCTCATCCTCTACGACACCTTCGGCCAGGTGCAGGGCGACGGGATCGACCTCGAGACGCTGGTCAACGGCGGACGCGCGAAGGTCGTCGTCTTCAGCTGGAACGTCGACCCCGACCTGGTCGACCGGGCACTGGCGCGAGGGGCCGCAGGCTACCTCTCGAAGGAGCTGAAGGCCGAGGAGATGGTCGACGGCCTCGAGGCGGTGTGGCGCGGCGAGTCGGTGCGGCCGTCCCCTCAGGAGCCGGTCGACCCGGAGCACGCGGCGGGCAGCATGCGCGGGGTGTGGCCCGGCCACGACCGCGGCCTCTCGGCGCGCGAGGCGGAGGTCATCGCCCTGATCACCCAGGGGCTCTCCAACGACGAGATCGCCAGGATGACCTACCTGTCGATCAACTCGGTCAAGACCTACATCCGCGGGGCCTACCGCAAGATCGGGATCTCGCGTCGCTCCCAGGCGGTCATCTGGGGCATGCAGCACGGCTTCGAGCCCAACACGAGTCGGGTGCTGGACACTCCCGAGTCGTGACGGGCCGATGGCACCCCCGGCAGGATTCGAACCTGCGACCAAGTCATTAGAAGTGACTCGCTCTATCCAGCTGAGCTACGGGGGCATTCGACGACCGAATTGTAGCGATGACAGAGCATCACCCTTGGATGGGTATTGGGTTAGTCTGAGTTGTGCCCGCGCACCATACGAAGGACAAGGGCGACCTCGGCGTCGCGAAGGTCCACGCTGATCTCGTCAGCAAGGGCCATACCGTCCTGTTTCCGGTGACCGAGCACTCGGCGTTCGACCTCGTTGCCTACAGCGCGGGTCGGTTCACCCGAGTACAGGTCAAGTACCGAACCTCGAGGGCCGGCTCCGTGACGGTCCACTTCCGATCGGTCTGGGCCGACCGGCACGGCACTCACATCGCGCCGACCGACAAGTCGGAGATCGACGTCCTCGCGATCTACGCCCCAGAGACTGACGAGTGCTACTACCTCCGTCCGAGCGAGTTCAGGCAGTCGGTGACCTTGAGAATCCTCCCAAGCAAGAACGGACAGCAGCGGGGTGTTCGATCCGCGAGCGAGTTTCGAGACCTCCCCGACAATTGAAGGGAACACGAGGTCGATCGTTGTCAGCCAACTCGGTGACCTCAGAAGCCGTGTAGGGGCTGACTGATCAACCGTGTTCGCAGCGCTGGGAGTAGTCGCAGGTCGGCGGGCAACCGCACAGGTCAAAGGCGTTATCCCATTCATCACACTGGCAGGGCCCGAAGGTTCGCGGGCGCATATGTCTGCCCGGGGTCGTGGGTCTGGCTCTGCGTTTGGTGACGCCTGGTGTCACCAGACGCAGAGTCAGCAGGGTTCCGCAGTGAGCAGCGAGGTCAGCCGGTGATCTCGGCGAGACGGTCGACCGAGACCTGGGCGATGACGTCGGTCTGAGGCACGATGCCCTCGCCCACCTCGCCGATGTCGAGGGTGGCGATGACGACGATGTTGTTGGCGATCCGCGCGACGTTGTAGCCGATGTTGACGGGCAGCTCGAGCCCGCCGCCCGGGGTGGTGAGGGTCCCGTTGATCGCGACCCGCGCCTGCTCGTCGACGCCGGCGAGCGAGACCGTCTGGTCGGAGAGGACCTCCAGGTCGTACGACGTCCCGTCGGGGTCGGTGCCGCTGGCCTCGGAGCAGCTGCCGACGACGTCGGAGAACATCTCGATCGCGGTCTCGACCTGGTCCTGGTCGGCGTAGGACTCCACCTGCGACTGCACCGAGCTCTGGCCCGCGTCACCCTCGAGGACGAAGCTGACCTTCGCCTCGCCGTCGGAGTCGAACTCGGGCTGGTCGGTGAGCGTGCCGACCTCCTCCAGGCAGGTGCCGACGAACGTCTCGGACTCCTCCTCGTCCTCCTCCGGCTCCTCGACGAACCCGCCTGGGAGGTCGTCGGTGGTGAGCAGGGCGGGGGAGAGCTCGTCGTCGGTGAGGAAGTCGCCGTCAGCGGCCTCCTCCGACGGCTCGGCCTCGTCGGTCTCGTCCGGCGAGGCCGTCTCGCTCGAGGGTGACTCGCCGGTGGGGGTCTCCTCGGACGTGCAGGCCCCGAGGGCGAGGGTCAGCGACAGGACGGCGGCGGCGGCGAGGTGGCGGCGCAGTGGGGTGAGGGTCACCCGGCGATCGTAGGGCTAGCGGCGCTCGGCCATCCACGCCTCGACGGCGTCCGCGGTGCGCGGCAGCGCGGCGGAGAGGTTGCGCGAGCCGCCGGCGGTGACCACGAGGTCGTCCTCGATGCGGATGCCGGTGCCGCGCAGCTCCTCCGGCACGAGCAGGTCGTCGGCCTGGAAGTAGAGGCCGGGCTCGACGGTGAGCACCATGCCCTCGTCGAGCGTGCCCTTGGCGTAGGACTCCGGTGCGGCCTGGCCACAGTCGTGCACGTCGAGGCCGAGCATGTGGCTGGTGCCGTGCAGCGTCCAGCGGGCGTAGACCTTCGACGTCGGGTCGAGTGCCTCCTCGGCCGAGACCGGCAGCAGTCCCATGCCCTCGAGGCCGTGGGCCAGCACGCTCATCGCGGCCTCGTGCGGCTCGGCGAAACGCGCCCCCGGGCGGACGGCGGCGATGCCGGCGTCCTGGGCCGCCAGCACCAGCTCGTAGAGCTCGCGCTGCACGGGGGAGTAGGTGCCGTTGACGGGCAGCGTGCGGGTGACGTCGGCGGTGTAGAGGTTGCGGCCCTCGACGCCCATGTCGAGCAGCACCAGGGTGCCGGGGGTGATCGGGCCGTCGTTGTCGATCCAGTGCAGGGTCGTGGCGTGCGAGCCGCCGCCGACGATGGAGTCGTAGCCGATGTCGTTGCCCATCGCCCGCGCGCGACGGAAGAAGGTGCCCTCGATCCAGCGCTCGCCGAACTCCAGCACCCGGTCCCACTCGGAGACGGAGTCCTCGAAGCCGAGCGTCGTGATGTCGCAGGCCTCCTGGAGCTGGCCGAGCTCCCAGTCGTCCTTGATGAGGCGCATCTCGGAGATGACTCGCTTGAAGTCGTCGTCGAGGGCCCCGTCGGCGGCCAGCATCCGATCGACGCCGTCGGACACGCCGCGGTGCACGCGCGTCTTGCCCGAGCCGCTCAGGGCGTCCTGCAGGCGGTCGATGTGACGCACGGTGATGCCGAGCGTCGCCGAGAGCTCGCCGAGCGAGGGGCGCTTGCCGACCCACAGCTCGCCGTACTGTCGGTCGCGGAAGAACTCGTCGGTCTCGCGGCCCGAGCGCGGGCGCGCGTAGAGCACGGACTCGCCGTCCTCGATCACGAGGACGGCGTCGCTGGTCTGGTTGCCGGTGAAGTAGGCGTGCGCGGTGTCGGCGCGGAAGCGGTAGTCGGTGTCGTAGGAGCGCACCTTGTAACCACCGCCGGGCAGCACCAGTCGCTCGCCCGGGAACATCGCGGCCAGGCGCTCGCGACGCTCGGCGGCACGACCGGCCCCGGAGAACGACGGGAGGTCACGCTCGGCGTCGTCCCAGCCGGTCCGCATGAACGCGGAGTACGCTTCGGGTACGGCGGGATCGTGCGACTCGGTGGCCAGTCCGGTGGACTTCTCTTCACTCACCCGGCCACTGTAACCGGGCGTAGTGCGGGGTCGTCCGCCCTCGCGCGCCGCGGCCGATAGGCTTGACACCATGTCCGCGCGCCGTTCCGAGAGTGTCACGTTCACGGTCGTCGTGACCGTGGCGGTGGTCCTCGGCGCGCTGATGATGCTCGCGGTCCTCGCCCTCGCCGGTGCGCCCACGGTGACCTTCGTCGCGGCGCTGCTCGCAGCACTCCCGGTCGGCCCGCTGGTGGCCTGCTACCTGTGGCTCGACCGCTACGAGCCCGAGCCCAAGGTGCTGCTCACCTACGGCCTGCTCTGGGGCGCCTTCGTGGCCACCGCGGCGGCGCTCGTGCTCGGCGGCATGGGCGGCATCTTCGGTGCCGTGACCGACGACGTCTCGCTGGCCGTCGTCGCCCCGGTCACCGAGGAGGCGGCCAAGGGCCTCTTCCTCCTCCTGCTGCTGTGGTGGCGGCGCGCCGAGCTCGACGGCATCCTCGACGGGATCGTCTACGCCGGCATGGTCGGCATCGGCTTCGCCTTCACCGAGAACATCCTCTACCTCGCCGCGGCCTACAACGGCACCGACGGGATGGGCCCGGGCGGTGTCGCCGGGGTGACGGCGACCTTCGTCGTCCGCTGCCTCGTGAGCCCGTTCGCCCACCCGCTCTTCACCGCGTTCATCGGGGTCGGCGTGGGCGTCGCGGTCGCCTCGCGCAGTCGATGGGTGCGCGTCGCCGCCCCGCTCGGCGGCTTCGTCCTGGCGGTCCTCGCCCACGGGGCCTGGAACGCCTCCACCATCTTCGGTGTCGGCGGCTTCGTCGGTGCCTACGTCGTGCTGATGATCCCCGCCTTCGTCGCGCTGGTGTCGCTGGCCGTGTGGATGCGCAGCAGCGAGCAGCTCGTCCTGCAGGCCGCGCTGGACGACGCCGCACGTCGCGGCCTGATCCCCGCCACCGACATCGGCTGGGTCGTCGACCTGCGTGCTCGCCGCACCGCCCGCGCCTACGCCGCCCAGGTGGGCGGCCCCGAGGCCGCGCGGGCCATGGCGAGCTATCAGCAGGCCACGATCGAGCTCGGCTACCTCCACCACCGCCTCCTGCGCGGCACCCCACCAGACGATTGGCGGGTTCGGGGCGCCGAGCACGTCGAGCGCATCCGCGCAGTCCGTCCCCACATCGCCTTCCCCGGACAGGTCGTGCCGACCCCGTGAACACTCCCCACCACCCCGAGCCCCGCGCCGGTCACTCCACCGCCGGGGCGTCCGGCGAGCACGGCGCCACCGAGGACAGCCGCATGGTCACCGCGATCGTGCGCCTGCACGCCGCGCTGGGCAGCACGCCGCTGCCCTTCGACCTCCCGGGGGTCGAGCCGCTGCGCGCCGACCGCGCCGAGATGGTCGACCAGCTCGAGGACTACGTCATCCCGCGCCTGATGACCCTTGAGGCGCCGCTGCTCGCGGTGGTCGGCGGCTCGACCGGTGCCGGCAAGTCGACCCTGGTCAACTCGCTGGTGGGTCATCGCGTGACCACCCCCGGCGTGCTGCGCCCGACCACCCGGTCGCCCGTGCTGGTGCACCACCCCGACGACGCCCACTGGTTCGGCCAGGACCGGCTGCTGCCCGACCTCACCCGTGTCGAGCACGTCACCGACGACCCCGACTCGATCCAGCTCGTCGCCACCGACGCCGTGCCTGCCGGGCTGGCGATCCTCGACGCGCCCGACGTCGACTCGGTGGAGGAGCGCAACCGGCTGCTCGCCGCCCAGCTGCTCGCCGCCGCCGACCTCTGGCTGTTCGTCACCTCGGCGGCGCGCTACGCCGACCAGGTGCCGTGGGAGTACCTCAAGCAGGCCGCCGAGCGCTCGACCGCGGTCGCGATCGTGCTCGACCGCACCCCCGACGAGGCGGTGCACACCGTCTCGACCCACCTCGCCCGGATGCTCGCGAGCCGCGGTCTCAAGGACTCCCCGCTCTTCATCGTCGAGGAGGGCACCGTCGACGACGACGGCCTCCTGCCGGCACGCCACGTCGCCGACATCCGCGAGTGGCTGGAGTCGCTCGCCGAGGACGCCGACGCGCGAGGCGCCGTCGTCCGACAGACCCTGGACGGCGCCGTGCGTGCCATCACCCGGCGTACCTACCCGATCGCCGACGGGGCCGTCGAGCAGACCGCGATCGCGCTCAGCCTGCGCGCCGACGTCGAGGAGACCTACGACGACGCCGTGCGCTCGATCGTGGCGGCCTCCGCCGACGGCACCCTGATGCGCGGCGAGGTGCTCGCACGCTGGCAGGAGTTCGTCGGCACCGGCGAGCTGCTGCGCTCGCTGGAGACCCGCGTGGGCGGCCTGCGCGACCGGCTGGTCAACACCATCAAGGGCAAGCCCCAGCAGGCCGAGCGGGTCACCGTCGCGGTCGAGTCGGGCCTCGAGACGCTGGTGCTCGAGCACGCCGAGGCCGCGGCCGAGCGCACCCAGGTGCGCTGGAGCCAGCAGGCAGCCGGTGCCGGGCTGCTCGCCTCCGGGCCGGGCGACCTCGGACGCGCCTCGCGCGACCTGCGTCGTCGTACCGAGCGGATGGTGCGCGACTGGCAGCTCGACGTGCTCGACATGGTCCGCACCGAGGGCGCCGACAAGCGCTCCACGGCGCGCTTCCTGGCCTTCGGCGTCAACGGGCTCTCGGTCGCGCTGATGGTCGTCGTCTTCTCCCACACCGCCGGACTGACCGGCGCCGAGGCCGGGGTGGCCGGAGGGTCCGCCGTCCTCGGGCAGAAGCTCCTCGAGGCCGTCTTCGGCGACCAGGCCGTGCGCTCCCTTGCCGAGCGGGCCCGGCGCTCGCTCGAGCAGCGGGTCACCTCGCTCATGGCTGACGAGCGGGCGCGCTACCTCTCGCTGCTCGACGCCGTTACGGTGCAGCCCGACACCCCCGACAAGTTGCGCGAGGCGGCCCGCCGCGTCGACGACCTGCGCTACCAGGCGTCCGCGAAGGCCACGGCCGCCCGCTCTGGAGAACAGCTGTGACCTCTGTAGTTGATGGTTTGCTCGAAGGTGCCCGCAACCTCGTGACGCGCGGCACCGACCTCGGCACACGCATCAGTGGGCTCGAGACCGCCGTGGCCGCCGCGCGCGGACGCCTCGACGACGACCTGCTCGACGAAGTGGCGGAGGTCGCCGAGCGCGGTGCCGGTCGGCTGCGGCTCTCGGCCCAGCACACCGTCGTCGCGATCGCCGGCGCCACCGGCTCCGGCAAGTCGTCGACCTTCAACGCGCTGACCGGCCTCGAGCTGTCGTCCACCGGCGTTCGGCGCCCGACCACGTCGTGGGCGACCGCGTGCGTGTGGGGGAGCGCCGGGGCCGAGGAGCTGCTGCAGTGGCTCGGCATCCCGCCGCGCCACCAGTCGATGCGCGACTCGATGCTCGACGCCGCGCGGGCCGACCGCGACCTCGACGGCGTCGTCCTCCTCGACCTGCCCGACCACGACTCGACCGAGGTGGCCCACCACCTCGAGGTCGACCGTCTCGTGCAGCTCGCCGACCTGCTCGTCTGGGTGCTCGACCCGCAGAAGTACGCCGACGCCGCGATCCACGACCGCTACCTCGCGCCGCTGCGCTCGCACGCCGGCGTGATGGTCGTGGTGCTCAACCACATCGACACCGTGCCCGAGGACCGCCGCCAGGCGATGGTCGACGACGTACGACGCCTCCTCGACCTCGACGGTCTGCAGGACGTGCCGATCTACGCCGTCAGCGCACGCGAGGGCATCGGCATCGACGACCTGCGCGCCCAGATCGCGCAGCGGGTCTCGGCCAAGAAGCTGACCCGCGAGCGCATCGAGGCCGACCTCCGCACCGCCGCCGGCCGCATCCAGGAGGCCTCGGGCACGGCCAAGGCCCGCACCCTGGCCCCCGGTCGTGTGGAGAGCCTGGAGAACGCGCTGGCCGACGCCGCCGGCGTCCCGGTCGTCGTGGACGCCGTCGAGCGCTCGACCCGGTTGCGCGCGGGCCGGGCGACGACCTGGCCGCTGCTGTCGGTCTTCTCGCGCCTGCGCCCGGACCCGTTGAAGAAGCTCGGGCTCGATCTCGGTGACTCCGCGGCCGCCCTGCGCGGCACGTCG
>JBFJKO010000107.1:0-8836 GCA_041634935.1 Nocardioides sp. | reverse complement strand
GGCCGGGCGCCTGCGGTCCCGAGTCGTCGAGAACGAGCTCGGGCTCGTCTCCACGCTCGCGCTCGGGCCCTCGACCACGATTCCACGTGGTCGCTACCGCGTCACCCTGCTGGGTGCCGACCGTGACTCCGTCGTGGTCCACGTGGACGCGCCACGCTCGGTGTCGTGGCAGGTCAGCGAGCCGACCGAGGTCGCGTTCGCCACCGGGTTGATCACAGCACCGAGTGACCTGGCCGAGGCGGAGGCCCGGGTGCGGGTCCGGGTCGACCGCTCGACGTTTGTCTACCGGGCCCTGCTCCAGACCGAGAGCGGGCCCGGGGTCGGCTACTACGAGTACTGCCTCGTGCGGCCGAAGGCCGAGGCCTGCCCCCGAGGCACCTCGCCGGACCTCCACGCCGGGACCGGTGGTGGCGGCGCAGGCAGTGCGAGCTACGCGCAGCCGGGACAGCTGCGCCCCGGTCGCCGTGACGCCTTGTTCCAGGGCCGAGGGCTCGGGGTCGGCAGCCGAGCGGCCTACGTGGTCCTGACGCTCGGATGAGCACTCCGTTGCGGCCGGGAGCGTGAGGGCCTCGGCCCCTTAGATCTATCTGCAACTCACCCCTAGAAGAAGAGGACGACACATGCGCACCAAAGTTCTACCCGTGCTGGCGGGAGCGATGATCGCTGTTCTGATTCCGCTGACAGCGCAGCCCAGCAACGCCGACGAGGTCGCTGCGGAAGGCGTCAGTCATGCATAGACGGTCAATGTCTGCGATGAGCTGAAGCTCTCTCCGTGTCCGGCCGACCTCGTCGAGGTGCCGGCCACGACGAGCAGTTCCCGCCCGGTCAACGGTTGCAGTGTCAGCACGACCACGTTCGGCCCAGGGTTCGCGTTCGTCAGCGACCCGACGTTCGGTTCATACAAAGTGCACTACTTCCTGCCGGCACCGGCATCGAGTGTCCCAACACGTCACGCCGGCTGACCGCAGTGGCGGAGTCGAAGGTCGCGGCGACGACCACGAGTGGGTCCAAGGAGTACGTCGCGAACTATTGCGGGTTCAAGCGCAATTGCTTCGCCACCGCTGGGTGGGGGCACAGTGAGCTGCTCGAGGGGCCGCCGATTATTCTCTGCTCCTACTCCAGCACCTTCGGAACGATCGACACCACTGGCACGGGGGTCTACCGACCGGGAACGCAAGGTTTGCTCTGCTACTGAACGGCTCGTCGGACCGCCAGGTCGGAGAGCGCCCGGGGCGGATGCCCCGGGCGCTCGGACCGATCTTGTGAAGGGCTTCTCGAGCGCAGCGGCCGAGCCAAGAGACTAGAACGAGTTCTAGTTCGCTGCTACGGTCCCGCCATGAGTGAGTCCGCAACCCCCCGCGTCGTGGTGATCACCGGCGCCGCGTCCGGCATCGGCCACGCCACCGCCGCGCTCTTCCGTGACCTCGGCGACGTCGTCTTCGGCCTCGACATCGCCCCCACCGTGCCCGAGGGCGTCACCTACGTGGAGTGCAACGTCGCGCAGCGGGCCTCGGTGGAGGCCGCGATCGCGACCTGCGTGGCCGAGCACGGCCGCATCGACGTGCTCGCCAACATCGCCGGGGTCGTGCAGTTCGGTCGCTTCGAGACGATCACCGACGAGGAGTGGGACCGCGTCCAGGCGATCGACCTCAAGGGTCCGTTCCTGGTGATGCGGGCCGCGCTGCCCCACGTGAAGGCCTGCGGCGGCAACATCGTCAACGTCTCCTCGGTGGCCGGCAACAAGGTGCAGCCCTACGCCACCGCCTACGTCGCCGCCAAGGGCGGCCTGACGGCGATGACCAAGGCGCTCGCCCTCGAGCTGGCCCCGGACGGCGTCCGCGTCAACGCCGTCTGCCCCGGCAGCGTCGACACCCCGATCATCGCCGAGGTCGCCGCCCGCTTCCCCGACGACCTCGACCCGCGGGTGATGGACCGGCTGATGGCGATGCTGCCGGGCGACTCGATCACGCCCGCCGAGCTGGGCTCCTCGATCGTCTACCTGGCCTCCAAGGAGGCGCGGATGCTCAGCGGGGCGGTGCTGGCCTTCGACGGTGCGATGACCTGAGCCGGCTCCGACCGTGGTGCCGTCCGCGCCGTCGCTCCACTAGGCTTCCGGGGTGCCGTGAGGCACGCGCCGGTGTAGCTCAGTTGGTAGAGCGCTTCTCTTGTAAAGAAGATGTCGCGGGTTCGACTCCTGTCACCGGCTCCGTCGGTCCTCCGGCACGACGCGCTTCAGCGCAGGCGTCGCGCCGTGAACCGCTGCGGCGGCGCCGCGATCGCGTCCTGGGCCGCGACGAGCTGGATCTCGCGGGTGCCGGCGGCGAGGGTGGCCTCGAGCACCGCGAAGACCGACGCCGTCGTGCGCTCCAGCGCCGTGGCCGGGGAGCCCGTGGTCGTGAGGTGGGCCAGGTAGAGCGCGGCCGTCACGTCGCCGCAGCCGTTGGGCGAGATCGGCAGCAGGGGAGTGGTGACCGCCCAGGCGCCGGCGTCGGAGACCGCGAGGACGTCGAGGGTCTCGGCGGCCGAGCCGGCGTGCAGCACCGAGGTCACGAGCACGTCGCGGGGGCCGCGGGCGCGGACGACGTCGACGGCCGCCAGGACGTCGTCCAGGCTCCCGGTGCCGCAGGTGGCCCGGTCGGCGAGGAAGTCGAGCTCGAAGTGGTTGGGCGTGATCACGTCGGCGCGCGGCACCACCTCGTCGCGCAGGTACTCAGGGATGCCGGGCCGCACGAACATCCCGCGGCCCACGTCGCCCATCACCGGGTCGCAGCAGTAGACGGCTCCCGGGTTGGCGGCGCGCACGGTCGCGACCGCGTCGAGGACGACGGCGCCGACCGCGGGGTCGCCCTGGTAGCCCGACAGGACGGCGTCGGCCTCGCCGAGCACGCCGCGGTCGCCGATGCCGGCGATGACCTCGGCGACGTCGGCAGGGTCGAGCAGCGGTCCACGCCACGCGCCGTAGCCCGTGTGGTTGGAGAAGTGCACGGTGAGCACCGGCCACACCTCGTGGCCCAGCCGCTGCAGCGGGAAGGTGGCCGCGGAGTTGCCGACGTGGCCGTAGGCGACCGAGGACTGGATGGAGAGGATCTTCACGAAAGTCATTCTCGGTCCTACGAGTCCTGTACGGGAAAACTAGAACGCGTTACAGTTGCGCCTGATGTGTGGTCGGGACCACAAGCGGTCCGACCTCGGCGCAAGGAGACGTACGACAGATGGCGAAGCAGACCTACAGCAACGAGGCCGACTACGTGGTGGTCGGTTCGGGCAGTGCCGGGGCTGCCGTCGCCGGCCGGCTCGCGGAGTCGGGCGCGAGCGTGATCGTGCTCGAGGCGGGCAAGACCGACAACAAGTTCCTCACCAAGAAGCCCGGCATGATCGGCCCGATGCACTCGGTGCCGCAGATCAAGGCGCTCAACGACTGGGGCTACTACTCGGTGCCGCAGAAGCACATCCTCGACCGCAAGATGCCCGTGCCGCGGGGCAAGGTCGTCGGTGGGTCGAGCTCGGTCAACGGGATGGTCTACGTGCGCGGCAACCGCGCCAACTTCGACTCCTGGGCCGCGGAGGGCAACGTCGGCTGGGACGCCGACAGCGTCAACGACGCCTACAAGCGCATCGAGGACTTCGAGGACGGCGAGAACGCCTTCCGCGGCGCCGGCGGGCCGATCAAGATCACCCGCAACAAGATCCCCCAGGAGGGGTCGCTGCAGTTCCTGCAGGCCACCGCCGACGCCACCGGCTGCAAGATCCTCGACGACTACAACGGCGAGTCGCAGGAGGGCGTGAGCCGGATGCAGCAGAACGCCGCCGACGGCCTGCGCTACTCGGCCTCGCGCGGCTTCATCCACCACCTGAACCCGCCCACCCTCGAGCTGCAGACCGAGGTCCTGGTCACCAAGGTCGTCATCGAGAACGGCCGCGCCACGGGCGTGGAGGTCGTCGACACCGGCAAGCGCGGCGGCGGCACCCGCACCATCCGTGCCGGCAAGGAGGTCGTGCTCGCGGCCGGCTTCGTCGGCTCCGCGCAGATCCTGATGCTCTCCGGCGTGGGTCACGCCCAGCACCTCAAGGACCACGCGATCCCCGTCGTCGCCGACCTCCCGGTGGGCGACAACCTGCACGACCACATGTTCCACGCGATGACCTTCCAGGCGACGTCGTCGAAGAACCGCGGGACCGCGCCGTACTTCGCCAAGGGCACGGTCAAGGAGATCCTGCGCCCCGGCACGACCTTCATGGCCAACTCGGTCTTCGAGATCCTCGCCTTCCTCAAGACCTCCCAGGCCACCGGCAACGTGCCCGACCTCCAGCTGCACCTGCTGCCGTGGAGCTACGTCTCGCCCAACCAGGACGAGCCGATCCGCCACGACGTCGACCCGCACCCGGCACTGACGGTGCTGACCACCCTGATCTACCCCAAGAGCCGCGGCACGCTGCGCCTGGCCTCGGCCGACCCGCGCGCGACCCCGCTGATCGACCCCAACTACCTCGCCGACCCCGCCGACCTCGACCTGCTGACCGAGGGCTCCGAGCTCGTCCGCGAGATCTTCGCCGGCAAGGCGTTCAAGGGCTCGATCAAGCAGGAGCTGCACCCCGGGACCGCCCTGCAGGGCCAGGACCTGCGGGACGCCATCCTCAACCGCGCCACGTCGGTCTACCACGGCGTCGGCACCTGCCGGATGGGCGTCGACGAGCTCGCGGTCGTCGACCCGCAGCTGAAGGTGCGCGGCATCGAGGGGCTCCGCGTCTGCGACGCCTCGATCATGCCGTCGATCACCGGCGGCAACACCAACGCGCCGGCGATCATGATCGGCCAGATGGGCGCCCAGCTCATCCTGAGCGGGAAGTGACGACGATGACGACCACCGACGAGCGCACCACCGCGCGCAGCACGGCGACCGCCCCGCCCCGTCCGGCCTCGGTGACCCCGGGCTTCCTCCAGGGCCTGGTCTCGCGGGTCGCGGGCTCGAGCGGCGCCACCTGGGCGCTCACCGAGGTCTACAGCGGCGAGACCCTGGTCGAGCTGCCCCAGTCGACGCCCTCCGACATCGAGCAGGCGTTCGTCCTGGCCCGTCGGGCCCAGGCGCAGTGGGCCCAGTGGCCGCTGGCCAAGCGGCTCGCGGTGTTCAAGCGCGCGCACACGCTCTTCCTCGACAACGCCGAGACCACGACCGACCTGATCCAGGTCGAGAGCGGCAAGAACCGGCGGATGGCGATCGAGGAGACGTGCGACCCGCCGATGGTGATGAGCCACTACCTCAAGCGGGCGCCCAAGCTCCTCGCCCCGACGAAGCGGGGCGGGCCGGTGCCGTTCCTCACGACGTCGACCGAGATCCGTCAGCCCAAGGGGGTCGTGGCGATCATCGGACCCTGGAACTTCCCCTTCGCCACCGGCATCTCCGACGCGATCGCGGCGCTGATGGCCGGCAACGCGATCGTGCTCAAGCCCGACAACAAGACCGCGCTCTCGCCGCTGTACGGCGTCCAGCTGCTCGAGGAGGCCGGGCTCCCCAAGGGCCTGTTCCAGGTCGTGTGCGGCGAGGGGCCCGACGTGGGTCCGACCCTGATCGACAACGCCAACTACGTGATGTTCACCGGCTCGACCGCCACCGGCCGGGTCATCGGCGAGCGGGCCGGTCGCAACCTGATCGGCTGCTGCCTCGAGCTCGGCGGCAAGAACCCGATGATCGTCCTCGAGGACGCCGCCATGGACGACGTCGTCCAGGGCGCCCTCTTCGGGGCCTTCGGCAACACCGGCCAGATCTGCATGCACATCGAGCGGATGTACCTGCCGGAGTCGCGCTACGAGGAGTTCAAGACGGCCTTCGTCGCGGCGGCCGAGGCGCTCGACGTCCGCGCCGCCTACGACTTCGGCCCCGACATGGGCTCGCTCGTCTCGGTCGAGCACATGCGCAACGTGCAGGCGCACGTCGAGGACGCCGTCGCCAAGGGCGCCACGGTGCTCACCGGTGGCCGAGCGCGGCCCGACCTCGGCCCGGCGTTCTTCGAGCCCACGATCCTCGAGGGCGTCACCACCGAGATGAGGTGCGGGGTGACCGAGACCTTCGGACCTGTCGTCGCCCTGCACTCCTACCGCACCGTCGACGAGGCCGTCGCGCTCGCCAACGACACCGACTACGGCCTCAACGCCTCGGTGTGGGGCACCGACCTCGATGCCGCGTGCGCGGTCGCGGCGCGGATCCAGGCGGGCAACGTCAACGTCAACGACATCCTCGCCACCGCCTTCGCCTCCAAGGGCACGCCGTCCGGCGGGGTCAAGACCTCCGGCGTCGGCGCACGTCATGGCGACCAGGGACTGCTGAAGTACACCGACGTGCAGAACCTCGCGGTCCTCAAGAAGCAGGTCATGGGCGCCCGCCCGGGCCAGGACTACGAGGAGTACGTCAAGGGCATGCTGTCCGGGCTCAAGATGATGCGGAAGACCCGGATCCGCTGAGGCCGGGCCGGACGGCGTCGACGTGCACGGGGCAGGGCTCGACGCCGACGTCGTGGTGGTCGGCGCCGGGCTGTCCGGGCTGGCCGCGGCCCGCGCGCTGACCGCGGCGGGCCGCGACGTCGTGGTCCTCGAGGCCGGCGACCGCGTCGGAGGACGCGTGCGCAACGGCACCGCGGCGGGGGCCCACGTCGACCTCGGGGGCACCTTCGTCGGCCCCGGGCAGGATCGGATCATCGCCCTGGCCGACGCGGTCGGGGTGGCCCGGGTGCCCACCCACGACCAGGGACGCAACGTGGTCCGGTGGCGGGGTCGGCGTCGCCACTACCGCGGCAAGGTGCCGGCGCTCGGGGCGCCCGCCCTGCTCGACATCGCCCGCATCCAGTGGGCCCTCGACCGGCTCGCCGCCTCCGTCCCGTGCGGACGCCCCGAGGACGCGGCGCGGGCCGACTGGATGGATGCGCGCTCCCTGGGTGGGTGGCTGCGCTCCCAGCGAGCGCTGCGTTCGTCGTACGACCTGATCGCGATCGTCTCCCGGACGACGTGGGGGTGCGAGCCGGACCAGCTCTCCCTGCTGCACGCGGCGCACTACGTGGCGATGGCGGGCGGGCTCGACCCGCTGCTCGACACCGCAGGCGGGGCGCAGGAGCAGCACTTCGTCGAGGGCTCGGCGAGCATCGCGGAGCGCGTGGCCGCCGACCTGGACGTGCGCACCGGCCGGCCGGTCTCACGGATCGACCACGACGACACCGGCGTGCAGGTGCACGCCGGCGACCTCGCCCTGCACGCCACCAGGGTCGTGGTGGCCGTGCCACCGACGATGCGACGCCGGATCCGCTTCGCGCCCGACCTCCCGTCGTCCTACGACGCCTTCGCCCAGCGCTGGCCCGGCGGGGTGCTGTCGAAGGTCTACGCGGCCTACGAGCGACCGTTCTGGCGAGCCGACGGGCTCTCCGGCCAGGGGCTGTCGGACCGTGGCCCGGTGACCATCTCCTTCGACGCCAGTCCATCGGGGGCGGGCCCCGGCGTGCTGCTGGGCTTCATCGGGGGGTCCGACGCGTGCCACTGGGACGCCCTCGATCCCGAGCAGCGCCGGGAGAGCGCGCTGGCCGGGCTCGCCGACCTCGTGGGCGAGAAGGCCCTGCGTCCCACCGGCTTCACCGAGATGCGGTGGGCGGCCGAGAGCTGGATCGGTGGCGGGCCGTGCGCCGTTCCTGGTCCGGGCGACGTGCTCCCCTACGTGGGCCAGGTCAGGACCCCGGTCGGCCCCGTCCACTGGGCCGGCACCGAGACGGCGACCCGCTGGAGCGGCTTCATGGATGGAGCCGTGCGCGCGGGGGAGCGGGCGGCCGCCGAGGTGGACGCCGCGCTGGCCTCGTGAGGCTCGGGCGGCTCAGTGCCGAGGCAGGGACGCGTCGTGGTCGGCGAGCGCCGTCCAGTCGATCGCGGCCGCGCCGCGCTCGGTGAGCAGGGCGTTGACGCGGCTGAACGGACGCGAGCCGAAGAAGCCGCGGTGGGCCGAGAGTGGTGAGGGGTGCGCCGACTCCACGCAGGGCACGTCACCGAGCAACGGCTTGAGCGACTGCGCCGGACGGCCCCACAGGATCGCGGCCACGGGACGGGAGGCGACGTGCGCAGCGATCGCGCGGATGGCGCAGTCGGTGACCGTCTCCCAGCCCTGTCCGCGGTGGGAGTTGGCCTCCCCGGGCCGCACCGTCAGCACCCGGTTGAGCAGCAGGACTCCTTGGTCGGCCCAGGCGCTCAGGTCGCCGTGTCGTGGCGGGACCCAGTCGCCCCCGCCGTCCGCGCCGACGTCGTCGCGCAGCTCGGTGTAGAGGTTGACCAGGCTGCGCGGCAGCGGCCACACGTCGCGCTCGACCGCAAAGCTCAGCCCGATGGCGTGTCCCGGGGTGGGGTAGGGGTCCTGCCCCACGACCAGGACGCGGACGTCGGCGAGCGGTCGGCGGAAGGCGCGGAAGACGGCGTCGCCTGCCGGCAGGTAGCCGCGACCGGCCTCGACCTCGCCACGCAGGAACTCGCCCAGCGCCGCCACCTGCTCGTCGACGGGGCTCAGGGCTGCCGCCCAGTCGGGGGCCATCAGCCCCTGGTCGACGAGTCGGTCGAGGGCGCTCATGGGGCAGAGGCTAGCGGCGACGGAAGGTCGCGCTCCGGGGCAGGTGCGGAGCCCGGCCGCGCTCGCCGACCTCGACCCGCAGGATCGCCTGGTGCGAGGCATCGCCCTGCACGGCCGACTGGTTGGCGACCAGCACGCTGGTGCCGTGGAAGGTCGCGTTGCTCGGGCTGTCGAACGGGATCGGCGACCCGTTCTCCCCGGTGAACGGGACCTCGGGGAACCGGTCGAGCTCGCGCCCCTTCGGCGAG
>JBFJKO010000106.1:0-8893 GCA_041634935.1 Nocardioides sp. | reverse complement strand
GATCGACCTGCCCATCAGCGGGCGACGTCCCGACGCCACCCAGCGTGACCTGCTCGAGCGCTACGCCACCCAGGCCGAGCGCGCCCTGCAGAACGCCTTCGCGCGCGAGGCCCTGGCCCAGCGGCTCCGGCTCGCCGAGGCCGCGCGTCGTGTCGTGCAGCTGGCGGTGTCCCGCCCGGACATCGACGCCGCGCTGCGCGAGTGCAGCCCCGCCCTCCTCGAGGGCTTCCGCTCCGACGACGTCACCATCCGCACCTACGGCGACGACCTCGCCGACACCGGCGGCACGACGCCGCGGCCCATCAGCGAGGGCCTGCGGGCGGTGCTGCGTGACCTCTCCCGCGAGTGCTGGACCGCGCAGGAGGTCGCCGTCCTGCACCCGGGACGCCAGCTCTCGCCCCGGCTTGCCGCAGGGCACCGCGACGAGATGCTCGCCTCGCTACGCGAGCTCGGCTACGCCTCGGCGATGCTGGTCCCGATGGGCGCCGGCAACCGGTGCCTGGGGCACCTGATCCTGCTCCGCAGGAACGACGACCTGAGGTGGACGACCGACGAGCAGGTCGGCGCGCTCGAGGTCGCGCGCGACATCGGCCAGGCCGTCCTCGCCTCGCGCAACCTCATGCGCGAGCAACGGCTCGTCGCCGAGCTGCGCGAGCTCGACACCTACAAGACCGAGCTGCTCTCGACCGTGTCGCACGAGCTCAAGAACCCGCTCGGGGCGATCACCGGCCACCTCGAGCTGGTGCTGGCCTCCGAGGAGCTCTCGCGCGACCTGGCGTTCTCCCTCGGCGCGATGGGTCGCGCGACGTCCCGCATCACCCGCGTCGTCGAGGACCTGCTCACGCTGGCCAAGCTGGAGGACCCCGACGCCCGCGAGAGCGCCACCGACCTCGACCTGTGCCCGGCCCTGGTCGCCGCGGTCGACGGCTCGGCGTTCCTGGCCTCGCAGCGCGGAGTCAGCATGAGGCTCGAGCTGCCCGACGACCCGGTGGAGGTCTGCGGCACCCCCGAGGGCCTGGAGCGGGTCTTCGCCAACCTGGTGAGCAACGCCGTGAAGTACACCCCGCGTGGGGGGAGCGTCGTCGTGAGCGTCGAGGTCGCGCCGGGTGCACCCGAGGGCCCCGAGCCCGAGGTGGGCGCACACGCGCCCGAGGTCACGGTCTCGGTCGCCGACGAGGGGATCGGCATCTCCGCCGACGACCAGGCACGCCTGTTCGACGAGTTCTTCCGCTCGACCAACCCCGCGGCGCTCGCGGAGCCCGGGACCGGGCTCGGACTGGCGATCTCGGCCCGCATCGTCGAGACGCTCGGCGGACGCATCGAGGTCGACTCCGCCCTCGACGAGGGCAGCACGTTCCGGGTCGTGCTCCCGGCACCCCGGGCCTGAGCAGCCGGCCCGGCGCCCCTGCCCATGAGACGTGGGAACAGGCCGCGGCGCGGCGGGGGGGTTGCGCACGCCGCGGCCTGTGACTGGGGATGCCGTCTCGTCACGGCATGTTGCGCGCGCCCTCCTCGACGGCCTCGCGGATGCGGGCGTAGGTGCCGCACCGGCAGATGTTGCGGATGTCGTCGAGGTCCGACTCGCGCAGCGCTCGCTTCTCCCGCCGCACCTTCTTGACGGTCGCCACCGCAGCCATGATCTGGCCGGGCTGGCAGTAGCCGCACTGGGCGACGTCGCGGTTGATCCACGCCTGCTGCATCGGGTGGAGCTCCTCGCCGACGGTGTCGGGGAGCCCCTCGATGGTGGTGACCCGGTCCTTCTTCTTCAGGTCACCGACCTTGACCGAGCAGGGGTTGAAGGCCTTGCCGTTGATGTGGGACGTGCACGCCTTGCACACGTTGATCCCGCAGCCGTACTTGGGGCCGGTGACCCCGAGCAGGTCGCGCAGGACCCAGAGGACGCGGACGTCGTCGTTCACGTTCACCGTGACGGCCTTGCCGTTGAGGATGAAGGTCTGCTTGGGCATCGCTGTGGTCTCCTTCGTCTCTCAGTAGGTGAGCTTGAGGCCGTTGGTCGGCGACTTCGGCACCGGCGGCACGAAGGTCTTGGGCTTGAACGAGATGTCGGCGTGGTTGATCGGGAAGTACGTCGGCACCTCCCCCACCGCGCGGGCGTAGGCGCACGCGACGGCGGCGGCCGAGGCCGGGACGCCGGCCTCGCCGGCTCCGCCCGGCTGGTCGACCCCGGGATCCATGATGTGCACGTCGATCGAGGTGGGGACGTTCCACTGACGCGTGTAGTAGTAGTTGTCCCAGCTGGCCTCGAGGAACTTGCCGTTGCGCAGGTGGCAGCTGCTCGTGAGCGTGAGGGCCAGGCCGTCCATGAAGCCGCCCTGCATCTGGGCCTCGAGACCGCGTGGGTTGATCACCAGGCCGGCGTCGACGGCCATGACGACCTTGGTGACGCGTGGGCCGGTCACCGCGTTGAAGCGCTTGCGGTTGACGGTGCTCGGCCGGGTGTCGATCTCGACGAGCACCGCGGTGGCGCCCTTGTACTCCTTGTGGACGGCGATGCCCTGCGCGCGGTGGGCAGGCATCTTGCGGCCCCAGTTGCCTTCCTGGGCGACCTTCTCCAGGCAGGCGCGGGTGCGGTCGTCCTTGATGAACTTGAGCCGGAACTCCAGCGGGTCCATCTTCATCTTCTTCGCCATCATGTCGATGACGAGCTCGCTGGCGACCGCGGTGTCGGGCGAGTAGATGTTGCGCATGCTGCCGGTGTTGAACCGGTCGTCGGTCTCGTTGAGCAGCTGCGTGACGGCCCCGAAGTTGTAGGGCAGTTCCTGGGTGAGCGCGAAGATCGTCTGGGAGAAGCCGAAGCCGCCCAGCGCCCGGCCCACCTCGGTGGGCGCCTCGTCGATGGTCGAGGTGATGATCTCGCCGAGCCCGTGGCTGAAGTCGGTCACCACGCTGGTGTTGCGCTGCTCGAAGCTGAGCACCTCGCCGCCGAGCATCGTGGCCCGGACCCGCGACGTGCACATGGGGTGCAGGCGTCCCTGACGCGGCTCGTCGGCGCGGTGCCACATGAGGCGCACCGGCTTCTTCATCTTCTTCGAGATCTGCGCCGCCTCGATCGCGGCGTCGCTGAAGAGCTTGTGGCCGAAGGAGCCGCCGCTGGTGATGACGTTGACCTTGACCTGGTCCTGGCTCATGCCGAGGGCCTGGGCGATGTTCTGCTGGGCGAGGATCGGCACCTTGAGGCCGGCCCAGATCTCGGCGGAGTCCTCGCGGACGTCGGCGATCGCGCAGTTGGGCTCGAGCGCGGCGCTGCTGCGGAAGGCGAACGTGAAGTCGGCGTCGACCTGCTCGGCCAGGATCGGCACGCTGGGCACCGCCATCGGCAGCTCGGCGCGACGCAGCCCGGCGAGGATCGTCTGGTCGGACTCGCCCTCGGCGCTGCCCTTCTTCCAGACCACCTTCATCTCGCGGATCGCGTCGATGCACTGGCCGAAGGTGCGCGCACGCACCGCGATGCCGGTGGGGACCTTCACCACGTGCGTGACGCCGGGCATGCGCTTGATCTTCTTGCGGTTCTTGAGCCGCTTCGGCGACCCGTTGAGCGTGGGCGCGCGGCAGACCATGGTCGGGAGCGCGCCGGGGATGTCGAGGTCCATCGAGAACTGCTTCTTGCCCGTGACGGCCGCGAGCGCGTCGTCGCGGTTGTGGGGCTTGCCCACCACCTTGTGCTCCGACGTCGCCTTGAGCGCAACCTCGACCTGCTTGGTCGAGGGGCTGGCGGCCTTCGTGGCGAGCTCGCCGTAGGTGATGGTCGACCCGTCGGGCGCCTCGACGAGGCCCTCGAAGGTGCGCAGGCGCGCCACGGCGTACCCGAGCTCGATCGCGGCGGCGTCGAGCAGGGCGTTGCGCGCGATGGCGGCCGCGACCCGGATCGGCGTGTAGGTGGAGACGGTCGTGTTGGACCCCCCGGTGAGCTGGTTGAACATCAGCTCGGGGCGGGCCGGCGCGAGGGAGACCTTCACCTTCGAGACCGGCAGGTCGAGCTCCTCGGCCAGGATCATGGCGGTCGAGGTCGTGATGCCCTGACCGACCTCGGCCCGCGGGATCGCGAACGAGGCGGTGCCGTCGGAGTTGATCGTCACCGAGATCATCGCCGACGTCGGCAGCGCGGCGTCGGTCTGGAGGTCCTCGAGGTCGTAGAGCTCGGGGATCTGAGGCGCGGAGGGGATCACCGCGGAGGCACGCTGCGGCGTCGCGAACTCGGCCGCGGCGATCAGCGTCGTACCGCCGACCACGTAGCCGAGGAAGTGCCGGCGTCCGAGACCGGACGGCGCCCGATCGGCACCACCGTTGTGCACGCTGTCAGTACTGCTCTTCGACTCGAAGCCCGACATGTCGACACCCCATGTTCCCGCCCGCACCCCGGGGTGGACCCCGGCGTTGATGCGCGAGCACGGCAACTGTGTCACTCATCACAGGGCTTCACCATGCCCTGTGTGCTCACCGTCACGCCGCGAAGTCTGTGCAATCCGCACACCGGCCGGTGGGCGTCTCAGCGGGCGAGTCGCAGGCGCCAGGCGCGTAGCGCCAGGTCCAGGTCGACGGGCACGGCCTCGTCGGTGAGTCGGTGCCCGGTGAGCTCGGCGAAGCGGTGCAGCCGGTTGGCGACGGTGTTGCGGTGGCAGTGCACGACCGCCGCCGTACGGGTCGCGGAGCCACCCGAGGCGACCCACGCCAACAGGGTGTCGGTGAGGGCGCGCGACTCCCCCGGCGCGAGGGCGAGCACCGGGCCCAGCCAGCGCTCCACCAGACGGGAGGCGACCTCGGGCGAGCCGAGCAGCAGCGCCTCGGGGAGCCGGTCGTCGAAGCGCGCCAGCCCGGTCACCTTGCCCTGCGCCCGCAGCGCGAGCGAGGCCTGCACGTAGCCCTGCTCGACCGCGCTCAGGCCGCGCAGCACCGAGGAGACGCCCAGCGACCCCTCGACCGACGCGGCCAGCCGGTCCAGTGCCGCCAGCGCTTCGCGCGGGGAGTCGTCGCGCAGCGCGACGAGTCCGACCACGTCGGCCGTACGGCGTACCCAGGCCGTCGCGTGGGGTGCCAGCGCCTGCTCGGCCGCGCGCAGGCGCAGCTCGGTGGCCACGACGACGAGCATCTCGGCGTCGGTCGGCAGGTCGAGCAGCAACGAGGCCTCACGGGCGAAGCCGGGCTCGCGGGCCCGGCCGCCCAGCACGCCCTCCCACAGCTCGGCGCGCTGCTGCTCGTCGGCGCGCACGAGAGTGAGCTCCTGGTGGTGGTAGGCGCTGGCGACCTGCCCGGACGTGGTGTCGACGACCTCCCACAGCAGGGTGCCGATCTCGCGGACCTCGGCCGCGTCGAGGGTCGACTCGCCCTCGACCACGAGGTCGTCCCAGATCAGACGTCCGCCGATGCGGAACGAGCGCAGCACGTCGGCCAGGGCGAGCCCCTGCTCGGCGCGCCGCCTCCCGGTCGCGCGAGCGGCGCCGTAGATCGGCTCGTCCTCCGGCGGCAGGCCGCTCTGGCCGAGCGCGTCGCGCAGCATCTCGAGGATCCGGTCGATGTTGTCGTGGCACGAGTGCCGCAGGTCCTCGCGGGTCACCGTCGAGCTGGCCTGGTAGGACTCGTTGTCGCGCACGATGGTCTCGACCAGTCGGTCGGTGATCGCGTCCACCCGCCGGGCGCGATGCTCGGTGAGGAACGCGAGCGTCGACTCGCGCACGGCGGGCATCAGGAGCCGTCGCTCTCGGACGTCACGGGACGGGTCGGGTCGATCGGGCTCACGCCCCCAGGTTGCGGAGCAGGAACGCCTCGGCCAGGACGACCTTCTCGAACTCGGCGAGGTGCAGCCCCTCGTTGGCGCCGTGGGCGCGGGTGTCAGGGTCCTCGACGCCGGTCACCAGCACGCTGGCCTCGGGGAAGGCCTCGAGGAACTCGGCGATGAAGGGGATCGAGCCGCCGACGCCCATGTCGACGGGCTCGGTGCCGTCCCAGGCCTCGGCGAACGCGGCGCGGGCGGCGTCGTACGCCGGACCGGTGGCGTCGATCTGGGTGGCCTCGCCGGTGTCGCTGGTGACCATCGTGAGCTGGGCGCCCCACGGCACGTGCTGCTCGAGGTGACGGCGCAGGGCCGCCTCGGCGTTCGCGGTGGTGTCGCCGGGGGCGATGCGCATGCTGAGGCGCGCGCGGGCCGCAGGCACGAGGGTGTTGGACGCGCCCTGCACCTGGGGGGCGTCGAGGCCGGTGATGCTCAGCGACGGCTTGGTCCAGAGCCGCTCGACGACCGAGTCGCTGCCGATCCACTGCACGTCGGGGTGCGCTCCGGACTCCGCCCGCAGGCGCTCCTCGGGATACTCCACGTCGGCCGCGGGGGCGCTGTGGAGCCCCTCGACCGCGACGTTGCCGGCGTCGTCGTGCAATGAGGCGATCAGGCGGCTCAGCGCCATCAGCGCGTCGGGCACGAGCCCGCCCCACATGCCCGAGTGGACGGCATGGGTCAGCGTGCGGACCTCGACGTCGATGCGCACGAGGCCGCGCAGGCTGGTGGTGAGGGCCGGCACGCCGATGTCCCAGTTGCCCGAGTCGGCGATCACGATGACGTCGGCGCGCAGCGCCTCGTGGTGCTCCTTCAGCAGCGCCGGGAGCGACTCCGAGCCGACCTCCTCCTCGCCCTCGATGAACATCGTGACGCTGACCGGGAGGTCGTCGCCGTACACCCGCAGGGCGCCGAGGTGAGCGGCGATGCCGGCCTTGTCGTCGGCCGCACCGCGGGCGAAGAGTCGGCGGCCGCTGGGCGAGTCACGCTCGGTGGGCTCGAAGGGGGCGGAGTCCCAGTCGGCGTGGTCGTTCTCCGGCTGGACGTCGTGGTGGGCGTAGAGCAGCACCGTGGGCGCTCCGGCCGGGCCGTGCTTGTGGGCGATCACGGCGGGAGCACCGCCGTCGGCGCTGACGATGTCGACGCTCGTGAAGTTCTCGGCACGGAACAGCTCGGCGACGGCCTCGGCGCTGCGCTGCACCTCGGCGGCGCGCTCGGGGTCGGCGCTCACGGACTCGATGCGCACGAGGTCCTCGAGGTCCTGACGGATGCCCGGGAGGAGGTCGTTGACCGCACTGCGGATGTCGTCGCTGGTCTTCGCACTCATGGGCGCAATCTAGCCGAGGCGCGCTCGTCGGACGGCCCACGGTAGTCCCTGACGAAGTGGCCCCTCCGAGGCCGGATCGAGGGCCGTATCGTCAGGGACTACCGCGGCGGGTGGAGCGGGAGGTACGACGTCAGGTCGGTGCGCTCGCCCGAGGCGGTGACCACGCCGCCCGCGACCGCGTCGTCCCAGGCCAGGCTGCCCGAGGCCAGGCCGATCCAGGTCAGGGCGTCGGTCTCGATCACCGCCGGAGGGGTCCCCCGGGTGTGGCGGACGCCGGGGATCACCTGGACGGCGGCGTACGGCGGCACCCGCACCTCCACCGACGATCCCGGGGCGCGCGAGTCGAGCACGGCCAGGAAGTGCTTGACGAGCAGCCGCAGGTCGCTGCCCTCGGCCTCACCGTCGGCGACCCGGGCCAGGCTGACGGCGACGTCCACGGGGTCGGCGATACGCAGGCGAGCGGGCACGCGCAGATGCTAGTCGGGGGTGTACAACAACCTCATGGACCCACACCTCTCCGGACGCGCCGCCCGACAGCTCGAGACCCTCCACGCGATGTGCTACTTCATCCCCGAGGTCGAGGCCGAGCTCGTGGGGCTGGGCATGCGCCCCGGGCGCGCGAGCTACTTCGCGCAGCGCTCGGCGGCGATGGGCCGCGTCGGCGCCGGACCGGTCGTGGCGTCCTTCTTCGTCTTCAACCCCGCCATGGTCGCCAAGCTGGTGCCGGCCTGCTGGGACGCCGTCGAGCCCGAGGCGGTCCTGGCCGCGCGACTGCGCGCCGTCGACGCCGGCTACCGCCGCCTGCTCGGCGACGAGGCCCTGGCCGACCCCGGCCTGGCCGAGGCCGCCGACCTGATCCGCGAGGGCGTGGCCGTGTGCGAGCCCGGCGGGCGTGCCCTGTACGCCGCCCACGCCGACCTCGAGTGGCCCGAGGAGCCCCACCTGGCCCTGTGGCACGGACTGACCCTGCTGCGCGAGTACCGCGGCGACGGCCATGTCGCCGCCCTGCTCTCGGCCGGCCTCACCGGACTGGAGTCGCTGGTCTCCCACGTGGCCACCGGCACCGGCTTCACCGTGCCCGCCGCCCAGCTCACCCGGGCCTGGTCGGAGGAGCAGTGGGCGGCGGCGTGCGCGTCGCTGGCCGAGCGCGGCATCCTCGACGCCGAGGGGGCGCTGACCCCCGACGGCGAGGCGCTGCGGCTGTCCGTCGAGACCGCCACCGACGAGCTGGCCGCCGCTCCCTGGGACGCCATCGGCGAGGACGGCGTGAAGCGGCTCAAGGAGGTCGGCATGCCGCTGGTCAAGGGCATGCTCGCGGGTGGGGTCTTCCCTGCCGGCGTCTTCGCCTGAGCCGGCGCGCGGCGCGTCGCCCCGGACGCGGGGTCTTGGTCGGGCTCGCTCAGGCGATCGTGTCGAGGACCGCCAACGTGCGTGACCACGCCCCGGAGGTCACGTCGATGACGACGAAGTGGTCGCCGCCGACGAGCGTGACGAGCTCGGCCGTCGCACCGGCCGCGGTGGCGGCCGCGACGTACTGCTCGGACTGGGCGTAGGGGACGTTGGTGTCGTCGGTGCCGTGGATGCACCACACGGGCTGATCGAGCGGCACCTGCTGGAGCGGGTCGAGCCGGGAGTCGTCGGCGTCGTCGGCGTCCGGGACGTGCCCGAGCAGGTCGGCGACCGCACCGGCGCCCAGGTCCGCCGCGTGGGCGCCTAGGAGGTCGAGGACCCCGGCCTGGCTGATCACGTGGGTGACCTCGACGCCGCCGGCCCACGGCTCG
>JBFJKO010000105.1:0-8897 GCA_041634935.1 Nocardioides sp. | reverse complement strand
GGACCTGCAGGTAGGTCTCGTAGGAGAGGCCGCCGCCGCCGTACTCCTCGGGATAGGGCAGGCCGAGGATGCCGGTGCGACCGAGCATCCGGAAGACCTCGCGAGGGAAGGCTTCCTCCGCCTCCGCCTCGGCGACCAACGGAGTGAGCTCGTCGGTGGCGATCTGACGGACCAGCCGCAGCAGGTCGGCGGCCTCCTCGGTGGCGAGGACTCGACGGGCGGGCATGCAACCTCCTGGACTCGGGATCTCGGACAGTACTAGGACGGCACACGACCTTCCCGTCGGCGTCGGGAGTGGTGGCATCCTGGCCCGATGCAGACGGCGGCCGAACGACTCGAAGCCGCCCACGCCGACGCCGTCGCGCGGGTGGCACGCCTCACCGGTGAGTACGACGACGTGGTCGCGGCGTCACGCGACACCAACGCCGACGACGAGCACGACCCCGAGGGCGCCACGATCGCCTTCGAGCGGTCCCAGATCGGCACCGTCGTCCGGCTCGCCCGCCGACACCTGGCCGAGATCGAGGAGGCACAGGCACGGCTCGCGGAGGGCACCTACGGCGACTGCGAGGCGTGTGGGGCCCCGATCGGCGCGGACCGCCTGGAGGCACGCCCCGCGGCCCGCACCTGCATCAGGTGCGCGTCGGCGCGTTGACCTCCGCGCTCCACCGCTCGCGCCTCTCGTCGTCGGACTGCTCCCACCACGGGGGTGAGCCTCGTTCGCCGAGGGCGACCTTGGCGGCCTGCACCCCGGCCCGCGAGGCGGCCTCCTCCGCGGTGCCCTTCGTGCGCCCGACCTCGCGCCGCCAGGCCATCAACAGGTCGGTCAGCTCCTGACGACGCGCCTCGGGGATCGCCGGATCGGTGGCACGCCACCGCCGGCCGCCGATGACCACGTGGTGGCCGTCGGCGGTCAGCGGTGGCGGGTCACCGCTCAGGACAGGCTCGGCGAGCCGGGCCGGGAGAAGTCGTAGCCGTAGCCGTGGTGGAAACCCCAGATCACTGCACGAGCACGCGTGTCGACGCCGATCTTGCGGTAGGCGCCGCGGATGAACGTCTTGACCGTGTTCATGCTGATGTAGAGCTCCTGGCAGATCTCCTCGTTGGACAGTCCACGACAGACCAGCTCGATCACCTCCGACTCCCGAGGGGTCAGGGGCTCCAGCACGGCGGGGGCAGCGGTAGCGATACTCATGTCGACAAGCTCCTCATACATCGTGGGTGGACAGGACCAGCAGCGCCGATCGTCTCGGCGGGGGAAAGAGTCTCCCGCAGTGATGCTGCTCAAACCACCCGAAGGAAGAGGTCCGTCGTGGCGGGCGTCACGTGTCCCGGTGGCGCGCCAGGCCGCACGTGGCCATGCCCTCCAGGACGTCGCCGTCGCGGTCGAAGCGCGATCCGTGCAGAGGACAGTCCCAGCTGCGCTCGGCGTCGTTCCACGTGACCACGCCACCCAGGTGCGTGCACACCCCGGACACACGTCGTACGACCCCGTCGGTCGTCGAGGTCGCCTCGGGCAGCAGCCCGGCCCGGTGCACCCGACCCTCGCCCTCGGCGGGGGCCGCGCTGCTCGGGTGGAGGAGCGGCTTCACCCAGCCCGCTCCCATGGCGAGGCCGACCTCCGAGTTGGCCCGCGCGGCAGAGGGGAGCCCGCGCAGCTCGCGCGGCGACCAGGTCGCGTAGGCAGCAGACCACTCGGGGACCTCGCCGGTCCAGGCCGACGCCATGACGTGTGCGGCCGCGACGCCGTTGGTCATGCCCCACTTGGAGTAGCCGCCGGCGAAGAGGACGTCGTCGCGACCGGGGAGCAGCGGTCCCGCGAACGGGAGCGCGTGGTGGGGCTCGTAGTCCTGCGCCGACCAGGCGTGCGTCTCGGTGAGCTCGCCGAAGGTGTCGCGGGTCCAGGCGCGGATCTCGTCCAGCTTGGCCCGCGGCGACCGGGTGCGACCGGTGACGTGCCCGTTGCCCCCGACCAGCAGGGCAGGACGACCCTCGTGGTCGGTCGCGTCGCGCAGCGAGCGGGAGGGCTGGTCGGTCGACAGCAGCATCGCCTCGACCACGGGCTCGGTGGTGCGGAAGGCCAGGGTGTAGGAGCGCTGCGCGGTCACGCGAGCGAAGTAGCCGCCCCGGTCGAGGATCGGTGCGTTGGTCGCGAGGACGACGCGGCCGGCGGTGGCCTCGCCCGCCGTCGTGGTCACGGTCACCGGGCCGCGGCCGTGCACGCGGGTCACGCGCGCGCCTTCGACCACGCGCACCCCGAGCGACGCGGCCTCGGCGGCCAGGGCCTGGAGCAGGTGGATCGGGTCGACCTGGGCCTGGTCGTCGAGGCGGACCGCGCCCCGCGTCTCCAGGGGAAGCGGGACCTCGTCGGTCCACGTCGCCGGGAGGCCGGCCTCGACGGCGTGCTTCAGCTCGGCGCGAGCCGCACGCTCGCCGGACGCGGTGGTGGCGTAGGTGAACGCGGGACGACGCTGCACCTCGACGCCCCGGTCGCGGCAGAAGTCGGTGGCCCAGGCCTGGGCCTCGAGGTTGGCGGCGACGTAGTGGCGGAGCAGCGCCCTGGGATGATGGCGTGAGATCCGGCTGAGCTGCGTGCCCTGGAGCAGGCTCAGCTTGGCCGTGCTGCGGCCGGTCGTCCCCTCGCCGAGGCGCTGGGCGTCGACGACCAGCACCCGCACCCCGGTGCGTCCCAGCAGGACCGCGGTCGTGAGGCCGGTGATCCCGGCGCCGACGATCACCGCGTCCCAGGAGCCGGCGACCTCGGGGCCGCCGGTCTCCACCGTGGGCGAGGGGTCGGAGTGGTCGGTGCGGTCGTGCCAGAGCGAGCGGAGCGTCATCGTCAGGGGAGTCCTCAGGTGGTGGGCAACGACCTCCACGGTCCCCCAGTCGTCGACGGCGGGCGCCACCCGGCGGGGTGGCGCCGGGACACAAGGCGTCTTGGCAGCATCACGGCATGAGCACCCGACGACGCGTCGTCGACGCGACCCCGCAGCAGGTCTGGAACGTCCTCGCCGACGGCTGGCTCTACCCGCTCTTCGTGGTGGGAGCCTCCCGGATGCGCGAGGTGGACGCCGAGTGGCCCGCACCCGGCAGTCGGCTGCACCACTCGGTCGGCGTGTGGCCGATGCTGCTGGACGACACGACCGAGGTGCTGGCGAGCGATCCGACCTCCTGCCTACGACTGAAGGCCCGCGGCTGGCCCGCCGGCGAGGCCGAGGTGGTCCTGCGGATCGAGCCCAGGGGCACCGGTTCGGAGGTCACCATCACCGAGGACGTGGTGAGCGGGCCCGGACGCCTGATGCCCAAGCCGCTCCGCGACCCCCAGATCGGGTGGCGCAACGACGAGACCCTCCGGCGGCTGGCCTACCTGGCCGAGCGGCGCGAGTGACGGAGGCCGCGCCCCGCCACTACCGGGCGCCGATGTGGTCGCGGCTCGACGACGTCGACCGGTCGGCTGCGGTCGCCCGAGCGCTCGAGGAGGGCGTGTGCGGGGTCGGCGGTCGCCTCGAGCGGGTGCCGCGCAGCCTGGACGACGCCGTCCGCGAGGTGGCGCGTGCGTGGGACGACCGGGTCGCGGCCCGGCTGCGACGCTTCGCCGAGGTCGAGGACGGCGCCCGGGTCTGGACGAGGGACGGGGACGGCCTGTTCCACCAGGGAGTGCTGAGCGGAGCCTGGCGCTACGACCCCACCCCCGCTGCGCACGCCGTGGACCTTCCGCACGTGCGGCCCTGCGAGTGGCGCGAAGGCCCGGTCGACCCGCCGCCGGCGGTGCTCGCGACGTTCGCCCGCGGGGGCCGCAACTTCCAGCGCATCCGGAGCCACCCGGAGAGGGGATGAGCCCCCGGCCCTCGGCGCGGAAGGCTCGCGGCATGAGTCCGACCATCGCCTTCGGCGACCTGGAGATCAGCCACGACGACCGGGTGCTCGAGCCGCGACCCTGGACGGCGCTGCAGTCGCGCTGGGCCGCCGAGCTGCTGGCGGAGGCACGCGAGCCCCGAGTCCTCGAGCTCTGCGCGGGCGCGGGACACATCGGGCTGCTCGCCGCGTCGCTCTCCGGCGCGTCCCTGGTGTGCGTCGACCTCAACCCGGTGGCCTGCGAGTTCGCCCGCGCCAACGCCGCGCGGGCCGGCCTCGGTGACCGGGTCGAGGTGCGGTGCGCCGCCCTCGAGGAGGCGGTGGGCGAGGGGGAGCCCCCCTTCGACCTCGTCATCGCGGACCCGCCGTGGGTGCCGCGCGACGACATCGGCCGCTTCCCCGAGGACCCCGAGCTCGCGATCGACGGTGGCCCGGACGGGCTCGACGTCGCCCGCGCCTGCCTGCGCCACGCGCGTTCGGCGGTCGGTCCGGGCGCGGCGCTCCTGCTTCAGCTCGGCGACGTCGCCCAGGCCGAGCGGCTCACCGACGAGGCGATGGTGCTCGGCTGGCGCGGTGGCGACCTCCGCCAGGGCGAGCGCGGGGTGGTCTGGCTGCTCACGGCGTCCTGACGCGGCAGCCTCTCAGTCGATCGGGTTGACCCCGCGCTGGGTCAGCACCTTATGGGTGCCGTCGCACCACGGCCGCAGGGCGCTGGCACCGCACCGGCAAACCGCGGAGACCGCGCGGTGGGTGTCGTGCCAGGAGCCGTCGTCGCCCTGCACCCGAGCGGCCCCGCGCACCAGCACGGGACCTCCCGAACACTCCTGGAGGCGCACCGGAGCGCGCCCCGCGCCCTCGATGGCCGGCAGGGCGCCGCTCATGCGGCGTCCCAGCGCTGCAGCAGGTGGCGAGCCGTGCGGGCCTCGAGCTCGAGGCAGGCCCACGCCCCGAACACGACGTCCGGGCGCAGGTGCGGCTCGTCGCGCACGAGGGTCTCGCACACGTCGCGCAGCGCCAGCTGCTCGTGGACGGCGTCGGCCTCGACGTGCTCGTCGTAGTAGTCCGCGAGCTCCTCGGGCAGCCCGAGGCGTCGCAGAGCGCGGGCGAGGGTGCGGGACGGCAGGGAGCTGGTGGCCTCGAACGCCGCGAGGTGGCCGAGTGCAGCACCGCGCAGCCGGCGGTGCAGCCCGAAGAGCGACAGCGCGTTGTTCTGCTCGAGCACCGGGAGGTCGGCCTCGTCGAGGTACCGCCCGTAGTCGGCGCTGAGGCCGGTGGCCTCGAGCCCGCGGGCGAAGAGGTCCTGGTGCACGCGGTCGCGGTGCCCGCCGCCGTACTCGTCGAACTGGATCTCCATCAGGGCCGCCTTCGCCGGACCGGCCAGGCGGGGCACGACCCACGCCGTCGGATCGGCCTCCTTGAGGTGGTAGACCGAGCGCTGCCGGAGGAACTCGTGGGCGTGCTCGGGCGTTCCCGCTCGCAGCAGGTGCTGGGCGAGGGAGGGGGAGTCGTCGTGCTCGATGAGGCTCAGCAGGAGGTCGACGAGACCGTCGCTGCCGACCTGGGTGTCGTGCACGGTCTCGGTGAGTCCGTGCTGGTCGAGGTAGGTGGCGAAGTCCTCTCGCAGGCGTGTCTCCAGCTCCTGCTCGAGGTGCTGGCGCATCGAGGACAGGGCGGGTGCCCACTCCCACCGCTCGTCGACGTCGTCGAAGCCGCGGTAGTGCAGCTCGTGCAGGATCCAGAGCGTGAGGGCGTCGTCGGCGGCGTCGTGCTCAGCGGTGCGACACAGCTGCACGTGGGAGCGCGGCGGACGGGCCAGGGCGGTGACGAGGCGCTCGCTGAGCGGGCCTCGCGGACTGGGAAGCAACATATGGGTCTCCGAGTGGTCTCCGAGCGCGCGCGGACGGGCCGCCGCGTCGGTGTGCTCCGAGCCTGACGTGCTCAGGGCCCGCTCACCAACCCCCTCACGGGTGATGGGGGGTCCGGCGGCCGGGCCGCGACTGCCAGGATCGGGGGATGGGTCTCCTCACCGACATCACCACGAGCCTGCTGCGCGCGCCGCTGGGGGTGCTGGTGTGGATGAGCGTGGCGCTCCTCCCGGTCAACGTCGCCTCGTTGTTCTTCCTCGACGAGCCGCTCGGCGGCGTCGTCGCAGCGCTCGCGGTCGGCGGGCTGCTGCCCAACCTCGTCATCATGGCGCGCTACCGCGGCTTCACCAGCGTGATGGGCGTGCCGCACACGATGGCGTGGATCCCGCTCCTGGTGGTCGCCCTGGTGGCGCTGACCACCCAGGACGTGTCCACGTCGTACGCGGTCTTCCTCGGGGTGCTGGTCGTCGTCGACGGCATCTCGCTGTACTTCGACGTGCCGGACACGCTGCGGTGGCGCCGGGGCGAGCACACGACCTACTGAGGTGAGCCGCCGTGAGCCGGCGTCCTGGCAGAGTGGCCGGATGACGTCGAGCGAGCAGCAGTCCCCTTCCGGGCGCGTCTGGCTCATCGGGCCGATGGCCTCGGGCAAGTCGACCGTCGGTCGCGCGCTCGCCGAGCGCCTCGGGTGGGAGTACGTCGACAACGACGCCACCGTCGCCGACCTCGCCGGCACCAGCACCCTCGCGCTCTCCGAGCAGGGCGGCGACGTGTTGCACGACTGGGAGTCGCGCTACGTGCACCACCTCGTCGAGCGCCCCGGGTCGTTCGTCGCCGGCATCGCGGCGAGCAGCGCCGACCGCCCCGACGACCTGAGCGCACTCGCCGGGGCCGGCCTGCTGGTCGTGCTCGACGTCGACCTCGACGTGCTCGTCGAGCGGGTGCTCAACGACCCACCGCGGCCCTTCATGACCGGTGACGTCCGCGCCGACCTGCAGGAACGGATCACCCGCCGCTCACCGGCCCTCCGCGAGCACGCCGGCCTGGTGCTCGACGGCGCGCGACCGGTCGACGACCTGGTCGACGAGGTCGCCGCCGCGCTGGCCGGCTGACGAACAGCTGAGCCCGAGGCCGCGTCCGGGTCCAGGGAGTGATCCGGAAGCGGCGCTCGGGACTCCTGACCGAGGGTGCGTCCGAAGCGGCCGCGACAACAGGCCTGCAGCCGGACTTCACGTCGAAATCACATCGCGGTCGCGCCACACGGACGAAACGCACATGTACGACACTTCCGCCATGGCCACCGACACCGCCCAGCCGACCACCGAGCAGATGATCGAGGCCGACCGCCGTGCCCCGGACGTGGTCCAGTTCGGCGGCGGCGTGTCCACCGACGAGCAGCACACCGCCCTGCGCGCCTCCGTGCGTCAGCTCGGCACCCTCCTCGGCGAGGCGCTCACCCGGCACGAGGGCCCCGAGGTGCTCGAGCTCGTCGAGCAGGTCCGTGCCCTGAGCCGCGAGCCCGACGACGGCGCCCTGCACGAGCTGCTGGCCGGGGTCGACGCCTCGACGGCGATCGTGCTCGCGCGCGCCTTCACGGCGTACTTCCAGCTCGTCAACGTGACCGAGCAGCTGCACCGCTGGCAGGAGCTGACCTCGCGTCCCGAGGGCCCGCTCGCGGCCACGACGCGGCGCATCGGGGAGGCCCTGGAGGCCGGGACGATCGACCGCGACCTGATCACCGACGTGCTCGGTCGTCTGGAGTACCGCCCCGTCTTCACCGCCCACCCCACCGAGGCGACGCGACGCTCGGTACTCGGCCTGCTGCGCAAGATCGCCGCGGTCACCTACCGCGCCGAGGACCCCCGCGGTCGTACGTCGGACCGCGACGGCAGCGAGCGGCGCCTGGCCGAGCTCGTCGACATGCTCTGGCAGACCGACGAGCTGCGCATCGACCGCCCCGAGCCCGCCGACGAGGCGCGCACGGCCGTCTACTACCTGCAGACGCTCGCCGAGCGGGTGGTGCCCGACCTGCTCGCCGACCTCGACCGCAGCCTCGCCTCGCTGGGCGTCGAGCTGCCCGAGGGGGCCCGGCCGCTGCGCTTCGGCAGCTGGGCCGGCGGCGACCGCGACGGCAACCCCAACGTCACCCCGGCCGTGACCCTCGAGGTGCTGGGCCTCCAGCACGACTTCGGCCTGCGTGAGCTGGTGCGCGGGGTCGAGGAGCTGCTCCAGGAGCTGTCGTCGTCCTCGCGGATGATCGACGTCTCCGACGCGCTGGCCGCGAGCCTGGAGGCCGACCGCGAGGCCCTCCCGATCACCTACTCGACGATCAAGCGCCTCAACGCCGAGGAGCCCTACCGGCTCAAGCTCAGCTATGTGCGGGTGCGCCTGCTGCGCACCCGAGACCGGCTCGCCCACGGCACCCCGCACGAGGAGGGCCGCGACTACGAGGACCTCGGCGGGCTGCTGGCCGACCTCGCCCTCGTGCGGGACTCGCTCCTCGGCAGCGGCGACCGGCTCACCGCCGACGGCGCCCTGCTCCGGCTCATGCGCACCGCGACCGCCATGGGCCTGGGGCTCGCCACCCTCGACGTGCGCGAGCACAGCAGCAAGCACCACGAGGCGCTCGCCGCGCTCTACGACCGCCTCGACGAGCTCGAGACGCCGTACGGCGAGCTCGACCGGCCGGCGCGCATCGCGCTGCTCGGTCGCGAGATGGCGGCCGCCCGCCCGCTGACCGGCGCCGGGCTCACCGGGCTCGAGGGCACCGCGGCGGCGGTGGTCGACCTGCTCACCACGATCCGCGCCGCGCTCGACACCTTCGGACCCGACGTGGTCGAGACCTACATCGTGTCGATGACCCACGACGTCGACGACCTCTTCGCGGTCGTCGTGCTGGCCCGCGAGGTGGGGCTCGTCGACCTCGGCAGCGAGACCCGCCCGGCCACGTCGCGTCTCGGGTTCGCACCGCTCTTCGAGACCGTCGCCGAGCTCGAGGCCGCCGGTCCGCTGCTCGAGGCGCTGCTCAGCGAGCCGTCGTACCGCCGGGTGGTCGCGGCCCGCGGCGACGTGCAGGAGATCATGCTCGGCTACTCCGACTCCTCCAAGGACGCCGGCATCGCGGCCTCGCAGTGGCAGATCCACCGCGCCCAGCGTGCGCTGCGCGACGTCGCGCGC
>JBFJKO010000104.1:0-8958 GCA_041634935.1 Nocardioides sp. | reverse complement strand
TGGTCGTTCCGTCGGGCTCGGTGACGGTGAAGTTGACCCGCACCGGGTGGTCACTGGGCACCAGACGGTGCGGGATCCCGGCGACGACGAGCTCGTGGACGAAAGCGTCGCCGTCGTCCGCGGGGAGCACGGCCACGGTGTCGACGCCGGCGGAGATGCAGGCGCGCGAGATGTTGACGCCCTTGCCGCCTGCCTGGGAGCTCACCGTCTCGAGCCGGTGCACCGCGCCGCGCTGGAGCGGACCCCCGAGCGTCAGCGTGCGGTCGGTGCTGGGATTGGGCGTCAGGGTGACGATGCACCCGGGGGACTGGGGGGCACTCATGCCACCACCACCTCGATGTCGAGCGACTCGAGGTCGCGACGGTCTTCCGGGCTGATGCCGTCGTCGGTGACGAGGCAGTCGACGTCCTCGAGATCGGCGAAGCGCAGGGTCGACTCGGTGCCGATCTTGCTGGAGTCGGCGAGCACGACGACCCGACGTGCCGAGGCCACGAGAGCGCGCTTGGTGGCGGCCTCGTCGGCGTCGGGCGTGGAGAGTCCGTGCGTGGTGCTGAGGGCGTTGGTGCCGAGGAAGACGGTGTCGGCCCGCAGGTCGCTCAGCGCGGCCACCGTGTCGGCCCCGACCGCCGCGTGGGTCGTCGTGCGCACCCGGCCGGGCAGCAGGTGCAGCTCGACGAGCGGGTGAGCAGCCAGCTGGACGGCGACCGGGACCGCGTTCGTGAAGGCGATGAGTCGGCGCTCGGGCGGGATCGCGCCGGCGAAGCGCACGGTCGTGCTCCCGGCATCCACCAACACGGTGGACCCGTCGGGTGGCAGCTGGGCGAGCGCCGCGCGAGCGATGGCGTCCTTGAGCTCGGTGTTGATGGCGACCCGGTCGCCCAGGTCGGACTCGATGCTCGACAGGGCGCCGGCCGGCACCGCGCCGCCATGCACGCGCCGGACCAGGCCGAGCTTCTCGAGCTGGGAGAGATCGCGGCGTACTGTCTCGGTGGTCACTCCGTACTGCTCGGCCAGGGCCGCCACCGAGATCCTGCGGTGATCGGTGACCAGTTGGACCATGGCCTGTTGACGTTCTTCGGCATACATCGGTGACCCTCCTCACTTTCTGTGCTCATGTTGTTCTATGCCCGATTCTGTTGATTGTCAAGCACCTGACCGGTTACGGTGTGACGGTGGACACTTCGACGAACTCGCAGGCCGGCCCCGAGGGCGACGTGCAGGACCCCGCCTCCACCACCGTGCTGAGAGGCACGGCCGTGGTGCCCGGCGCGGGTCACGGACCCGCGCTGATGGCGCGTGGGGAGGTCTCCCCGGACGCCGTCAGGGCGTTCGGCACCGGTGACTTCGCCGACGCCGATGCCGCTCTCGCGGCCTACGACACGGCCGTGGCGGCCGTCGTCGACGGTTTCACCGCCAAGGCGGAGCGCGCGTCAGGTCAGGTCGCCGAGGTGATGACGACCAGTGCGGGCCTGGCTGCTGATCGCGGTCTGCGCGGCGCCGTCCGCAAGAACCTCAAGGGCAACGACGACCTGCTTGCCGCGGTGCACGGTGCGGTGGAGCAGTTCGTCGGCGTCTTCACGCAGATGGGCGGACTGATGGCCGAGCGGGCCACCGACCTGCGCGACATCGAGCGGCGCGTCGTCGCGCACCTGGTCGGCGAGCCCGAGCCCGGTGTGCCCACGCCGACCGAGCCGTGCGTCCTCGTCGCCGAGGACCTCGCCCCGGCCGACACCGCGGGTCTCGATCCCGCGCTCGTGCTCGCTCTCGCGACCGAGAAGGGCGGTCCGACCAGCCACACCGCGATCATCGCCCGCCAGCTCGGGATCCCGTGCGTGGTCGGCGTCGACGGGCTGCTGGAGGTCGCCTCCGGCACCGTCCTACTCGTCGACGGCACCACCGGCACGGTCGAGATCGAGCCCCACCCGACGGCGGCCGAGGAGCGGGTGGCCTCGGCGGCGCGTGACCGAGCCGCGCACGAGGCCTGGTCGGGTCCGGGCGTCACGGCCGACGGCAAGGCCGTCAAGATCCTCGCCAACGTCGCCGACGGCGAGTCGGCGGCGGCGGCCGCCACCGGCCCGGTGGAGGGCGTCGGGCTCTTCCGCACCGAGCTGTGCTTTCTCAACCAGGCCACCGAGCCGAGCGTCGAGGAGCAGGCGAGCATCTACGAGCGGGTGCTGGGTGCCTTCGACGACGGCCGGTACGTCGTCGTGCGCACGCTCGATGCCGGCTCCGACAAGCCGGTCGCCTTCGCGACCCTGCCCGGCGAGGAGAACCCGGCGCTGGGGGTGCGCGGACTGCGCCTGTCCTTCGACAACCCGGGGCTGATGGACCGCCAGCTCGACGCCGTCGCCGCAGCCGCGCGGACCACGGGCACCGAGACCTGGGTGATGGCTCCGATGGTCGCGACCGTGGCCGAGGCGGCAGAGTTCGGCGCCAAGGTGCACGAGCGCGGGCTCAAGGCCGGGGTCATGGTCGAGGTGCCCAGTGCGGCGCTGCTGGCCCACCGCATGCTCGAGGAGGTCGACTTCCTCTCGATCGGCACCAACGACCTGACGCAGTACACGATGGCCGCCGACCGGATGGCCACCGGCCTGGCCCACCTCACCGACGCCTGGCAGCCCGCGGTGCTCCAGCTCATCGCCATCACGGCCGAGGCCGGCGTGCAGGCCCGCAAGCCGGTCGGTGTCTGCGGTGAGGCCGCGGCCGACCCGCTGCTGGCGTGCGTGCTGGTGGGGATGGGCATCACGTCGCTCTCGATGGCTGCGGCCGCGGCGCGACCGGTGGGGGCACGCCTGGCCACCGTCACCTCCCAGCAGTGCGAGGAGGCCGCGGAGGCCGCCCTCGCCGCCGCTGACCCGGCGGCGGGCCGGGCCGCCGTGCTCGAGCTGCTGGGCTGACGGCCTCCGCCGCCCCGCCGGGGATCAGGACGCGGGGACGATCGCAGAGACGGTCACGGGGACGCCGCTGAGGGCGGCGTTGCCGGACACGTCGAGGAGCGCAGGGTCGGTCAGGTCGTTGATGGAGACCCCGGGCACGGTCGACGCGTGTGTGAGTCGCGTGCCCTCGACCCGGTGCCCGTAGCCGTGCGGGAGCGAGACGACGCCCCGCATCAGGTCGTCGGTGCTGCTCACCTCGACCTCCACCCGGCCCACGCGTGAGCGGACCGCCACGACGGCGCCGTCCTCGAGCCCGCGGTCCGCGAGGTCGTCGGGGTGCATCAGCAGGTGGTGGCGGGGCCTGCCCTTGGTCAGTCGGGAGGCGTTGTGCATCCACGAGTTGTTGTCGCGCTGGTGGCGGCGGCCGATCAGCAGCAGCTCGGACGGGTCGGGCGCCGCGGCGTCGAGCGTCGCCCGCAACCGGGGGAGGTCGTCGGTGATCAACGTCGGCGCCAGGTCGATCCGGTGATCGGGGGTCTGGAGTCGTGCGGGCATCGTCGGACGCAGCGGACCCAGGTCGACTCCTTCTGGATGCTCGCGCAGGTCGGCCATCGTGGTCCGGTCGCCGGTGGCGAGCAGGAGCTCGACCAGGTCGGCGGGGGACGCAGCAGCGCTGCGGCTCGCCTCCTCGCCCAAGGGCGTGCCGAGTCGCGCGGAGATGCGCTCGGTCAGGGCGCCGAAGATCTCCCAGTCGTGGCGCTGGTCGTCGTCGGGTTCGAAGACCGCAGGCGTCCAGCGGGCGGTGTTGCGCACGGCGAACCCGTGGAAGACGAGGTCGTACTGCTCGCGCTCGAGGGCGCTCGTCGGCGGCAGGACGACGTCGGCGTGCCGCGTGGTCTCGTTGACGTAGAAGTCGACCGACACCATGTAGTCGAGTCGCTCGAGCGCCTCGGCGAGGTGCTGCCCACCCGGTGTCGAGAGCACCGGGTTGCCGGCGATGGTGACCATCGTCGAGATCCGTCCGGGCCCCTCGGTCCTGATCTCCTCGGCCATCACCGAGGCCGGCAGCTCGCCGGCGAACTCGGGGACGTCGCGCACGCGGCTGCGCCAGCGGTCGTGGCGACCGGGGCCGGCGATGCGACGTCCGACCATGTCGACCGCCGGTTCGGTGAACATAGCGCCACCGGGGGAGTCGAAGTGGCCGGAGAGCACGTTCAGGCAGGCGATCGCCCACTGGCACACCGTGCCGAACGCCTGGGTCGAGACCCCCATCCGGCCGTAGACGACCCCGGCCTCCGCCCCGACGAGCTCGCGCGCGAGGTCCCGCACCGTCGCGGCCGGCACCCCCGAAGCGCGCTCCGCGACCTCGGGGGTGAAGTCGGCGACGAGGTCGGCGAGGTGGTCGAGGCCGTCGACGTACGCCGGCGGACGGGCGAGTCCCTCGGTGAGGATCACCTGGAGCATCGCCAGCAGCACCGCCGCGTCGGTTCCGGGTCGAACGAAGTGGTGCTCGTCGGCCACCTTCGAGGTCTCGGTGCGACGTGGGTCGAGCACCACCATCCGGCCGCCGCGGGAGCGGAGGTCGCGCAGGCGGCGGGGGAAGTCGGGCACCGTCATCAGCGAACCGTTGGAGGCCATGGGGTTGGCCCCGACGACGAGGAAGAACGAGGTGCGGTCCAGGTCGGGGATCGCGACCATCAGCTGGTGGCCGTACATCAGGTGGGCGACGAGCTGGTGCGGCACCTGGTCGACCGTCGAGGCGCTGAACCGGTTGTGGGTCTGCAACGACCTCACGAACCCGGCGCCGTGGGTGCCGAAGCCGAGCGAGTGGGCGTTGGGGTTGCCGAGATAGACCCCGATGGCATCACCGCCCTGCTCCTGGATCGTCGACGCGATCCGGTCGGCGACCAGGTCGAGGGCGGCGTCCCAGTCGAGCTCCTCCCAGGTCGCACCCGCCCCCTCGCCGACCCGGCGGACCGGACGGCGCAGTCGGTCGGGGTCGGCGTAGACGTCGGCCAGCGCGACGCCCTTCGGGCAGATGTGGCCGCGTGACAACGGGTCGTCGGGGTTGCCCCGGACCGACGTCACGACGCCGTCCTCGATGCTCAGGCGGAGGCCGCAGATGGCCTCGCACAGGTTGCAGGCGGCCAGGGCGGTCCGGCTGCTGGGAAGTGGTGCTCCGGTGACGTCGTCCACCTCCGCATCGTCGCACGCGACGGGGTGCCTGGTGGCGCGACCAGACCCTAGGGCCGAGTGGCCCGGACGGCACGGGTCGGGATGGTCACGACGGGCTATGGCGACCTGGTCAACCGGTTGACGGCCACAGTGTCTACGTGACCAACCTGGCCGGGACCGCGGTCGACGGCTACTTCGCCATCGGGCTTCTGTGAGCGGCCGTCCGGGCCTCAGCAGGACCGCGCAGCGACCTGCTCCATCGTCGCGGCGTCGGCCCGGGTGACGGCCAGGTCGTAGGCCGACGTCGCCTCGAGGTAGAGGCGGACGTAGGTGCAGTGGAAGCCCTCGTCGGGCGGCAGCCAGTCAGCCGGGGTGCTGTCGCCCTTCGAGAGGTTGGCGCTCCCGCTGACCGCCAGCAGCTCGAGGTCGGGGTCGTTGGCGAAGGTCGCGCGCTCGGCGGTGGTCCAGGCAGCCGCGCCGAGGTCCCAGGCAGCAGCGAGGGGGACGAGGTGGTCGACGTGGATCTGCGATCCCTGGGTGGCGTAGTCGAGGGTCTGGCCGGTGTAGGGGTCCACCAGGAGGCCGGCGACGACGTCGCACCCGGGGCTGCGCTCGGAGAACTCGACGTCGACCAGCGCCGCTCCCAGCACGTCGTTGCGGGTGTCGCAGCCGTTGCGCGACTGCGGCGCCTCGGTGGCGTCGGACCACTCGGTGCCGAACACGCAGCCGTCGCCGGGGCTGCAGCTGCGGTCGTAGCCGGGCAGGTCGGGGCGGCGCTCGACGCGGCGGACGTCGTCCAGCAAGGCGCGTACGGCGGCCCGCGCGGAGGTGACCGACGACGCCGGATCGCTGTCGGGGGAGCGGGCCGGTGAGCAGGCGGTCAGGAGCGCCGCCAGGACCACCGCCAGGACCGCTGCCAGGACCGCACGGGTCGCCGCACGGACCGGGGTCAGGTCGAGGGCCGAGCCCGAGCGGCACCCTCTCGACGTCATGCGACGATGGTGCCAGTCGGGTCCGACCGGGCGAGCGCCCGGGGTTTTGGGCCGGAAGACCGCTGCGCGCTAGTCTTCACCGGTTGCCCCGGGACCATTCGCGGGAGAAGCAACACGCAGCAACACCCGATACCCCGCCGTGCAACGGCCGCGGATCGAGAGTGCCCGGGAGAACAGGCCCCGGTGCGCCGCGCAACGAGTGAACCAGAAGGAGCCGCCATGTCGATCGGAACCGACGCAGCGACGAAGAAGAAGATCATCGCCGAGTACGCCACGACCGAGGGCGACACCGGTTCGCCCGAGGTGCAGATCGCGCTGCTCAGCCACCGCATCGCTCACCTCACCGAGCACCTCAAGACCCACAAGCACGACCACCACAGCCGTCGTGGTCTGCTGCTGCTCGTCGGCCAGCGCCGCCGGCTGCTGAACTACCTCAAGAAGGACGAGATCGACCGCTACCGGTCGATCATCGAGCGCCTCGGTCTGCGCCGCTGACTTCGGAGAAGGGACTCACCATCAGGTGGGTCCCTTCTGTCGTCGGTCCGGGTACTACATTCGGACCGCGGGCTCACCTCGCGTGCGCCCACAACTGAACACACATCCACAGGAGCGATCCGCGCCACCGTCCGGCCCGGTCCTCGGTAGTGGCCCTCGCTGTGCCCTCCAGCGGCACCACGTGCTCGCCGGCACAGCCGGTACAGCGCGGGCCTCGATCGAAGATCGGCCACGTCCCGCAACTGCGGGGCACGTGCGCGGCACCTCGCGGATCGCACCGCGAACAAGAAAGATCAACGTGACAGAACCCGTCATCTCCGCCGTCGAGACCGTTCTCGACAACGGCAAGTTCGGCACCCGCACCGTCAAGTTCGAGACCGGGCTCCTCGCCCGCCAGGCCGCCGGTTCGGTGACCGCCTACCTCGACGACGAGACCATGCTTCTCTCGGCGACCACCGCGGGCAAGCACCCCAAGGACCACTTCGACTTCTTCCCCCTGACGATCGACGTCGAGGAGCGGATGTACGCCGTGGGCCAGATCCCCGGCTCGTTCTTCCGCAGCGAGGGTCGTCCCGGCGAGGACGCCATCCTCACCTGCCGTCTGATCGACCGCCCGCTGCGCCCCACCTTCAAGAAGGGGCTGCGCAACGAGGTCCAGGTCGTCATCACCGTCATGGCGCTCGACCCCGACCAGCCCTACGACGTCCTGGCGATCAACGCCGCGTCGATGTCGACCCAGCTCTCCGGCCTGCCGTTCTCCGGTCCTGTCGGTGGCGTGCGCGTCGCGCTGATCGAGGGCCAGTGGGTCGCGTTCCCGACCCACACCCAGCTCGAGAAGGCCGTCTTCGACATGGTCGTCGCCGGTCGGGTCACCGACTCCGGCGACGTCGCGATCATGATGGTCGAGGCCGAGGCCCCCGAGGACACCTACGAGCTCGTGCTCAACGGCGCGACCGCTCCCTCCGAGGAGGTCGTGGCCGGTGGCCTCGACGCCGCCAAGCCCTTCATCAAGCAGCTGTGCGACGCCCAGGCCGAGCTGGCCAAGCAGGCCGCCAAGCCCGTCCAGGAGTTCCCGGTCTTCCTCGACTTCGAGGACGACGTCTACGAGGCCGTCGAGGCCGCCGCCACCGCCGGCGCCACCCCGGCCCTGGCCATCGCCGACAAGCTCGAGCGCGAGGCCGCGCTCGACGTCGTCAAGGCCGAGCTGCTCGACTCGCTCGGTGAGCGGTTCGAGGGTCGCGAGAAGGAGGTCGGCGCGGCGTTCAAGGCGCTGGTCAAGTCCCTCATGCGCACCCGCGTCCTGCGCGACAAGATCCGCATGGACGGACGCGGCCTGGCCGACATCCGCCCGCTGCACGCCGAGGTCGGCGTCATCCCGCGCGTCCACGGCTCGGCACTCTTCGAGCGCGGCGAGACCCAGATCCTGGGTGTCACCACGCTCAACATGCTGACGCTGGAGCAGAAGCTCGACACGCTCTCGCCCGAGAAGTCGCGTCGCTACATGCACAAGTACATCTTCCCGCCGTTCTCGACCGGTGAGACCGGCCGCGTCGGCTCGCCGAAGCGGCGCGAGGTCGGCCACGGTGCGCTCGCGCGCCGCGCGCTGCTGCCGGTGCTGCCCAACCGCGAGACGTTCCCCTACGCGATCCGCCAGCTCTCCGAGGCCATGGGCTCCAACGGCTCGACCTCGATGGGCTCGGTCTGCGCCTCGACCCTGTCGCTGCTCCAGGCCGGTGTGCCCCTCAAGGCCCCCGTCGCCGGCATCGCGATGGGTCTGATCTCCGGTGAGGTCGACGGCGAGACGCAGTACGTCGCGCTGACCGACATCCTCGGCGCCGAGGACGCGATGGGCGACATGGACTTCAAGGTCGCCGGCACGCGCCAGTTCGTCACCGCCCTCCAGCTCGACACCAAGCTCGACGGCCTCCCGGCCGAGGTCCTCGGCGCCGCGCTGACCCAGGCCCGCGACGCGCGCCTGGCGATCCTCGACGTCATGGCCGAGGCCATCGACGAGCCCGAGGAGATGTCGCTGCACGCGCCGCGCATCATCACGGTGCGGATCCCCGTCGACAAGATCGGCGAGGTCATCGGCCCGAAGGGCAAGGTGATCAACCAGATCCAGGACGACACCGGTGCGTCGCTGTCCATCGAGGACGACGGCACCATCTACATCGGTGCGACCAACGGTGAGGCCGCCGAGGCCGCGCGGGCCGCGGTCAACGCGATCGCCAACCCGACGATGCCCGAGGTCGGCGAGCGCTACCTCGGCACGGTCGTCAAGACGACGAACTTCGGTGCGTTCGTCTCCCTGATGCCCGGCAAGGACGGACTGCTGCACATCAGCAAGCTGCGCGCCCTGGCCGGCGGCAAGCGCATCAACGCCGTCGAGGACGTGCTCGAGCTCGGCCAGGAGATCGAGG
>JBFJKO010000103.1:0-8962 GCA_041634935.1 Nocardioides sp. | reverse complement strand
CGGCCTGGATGTAGTTGGCGATCTCGTAGGTCGCCGCGACCGGGTCGGTGACCTGGAAGTAGATGACGGTGTCGATCGAGACGACCAGGTTGTCCTGGGTGATGACGGGCTGCGGCGGGAAGCTCACGACCTGCTCGCGCAGGTCGATCTGGTAGCCGACCTTGTCGATGAACGGGACCACGACGTTGAGCCCGGCCGAGAGGGTCACGCGGTACTTGCCGAAGCGTTCGACGATGCCGGCGCGCGCCTGCGGGATGATCCGCACCGTCTTGGCGAGCAGCACGATCACGAACAGCAGGAGCAGTCCGAGCACGATCAGGAAGGCGTCAGCCATGGTTCTCCTCGTACGTCAGGGGTCAGGATCGGGAGGTCGTGAGGTTGCGATCAGTCAGGGGTCGAGCCGCGGGACGGGGTGCACGTAGGCGGTGGCACCACGGATCTGGAGCACCTCGACGGTCTCGCCCTCCGCGATGGTCAGCGTGTCGTCGTAGGGCGCGGCGGTCCACACGTCGCCGTTGAGGGAGATCCGACCCATCTGGAGCCCGCTGATCTCCTGGGTCACCCGGCCCTGCTGGCCGAGCAGCTTGTCGTGACCCTGGGTGAGGGTCGGGCCGTCGTGCAGCTTCTTGGCCATCGAGGGGCGCACGAGCGTCAACATGCCGAGGGACACCGCCGCAGCGGCGATGAGCTGGAAGCCGATGCCGAAGTCGGCCAGCGCCACCACCATGCCTGCTACCGCACCGACCGCGAGCATGATCATGAACAGGTCGAGACTGAACATCTCAGCCACGGCGAGAAGTGCCGCAGCGCTGGCCCAGACGCTCCATCCCCACTCATCCCAGTTCATGACTCGACTCTACCCATCGCCGCGTGATCACCCGGGCAGTGCCGCGTCAGCGGTGGCGCGTCTTGCGCCGGGCCGCGTAGCGGCCATCGGCCTTGCTCAGCGCCAGCGGCATGCCGAAGGCCGCCGACAGCGAGCGTTCGGTGAGCACGTCGTCGACCGGCCCCTCGGCCACGACCCGCCCCTGCCGCAGCAGCAGGGCGTGGGTGAACCCGGGCGGGATCTCCTCGACGTGGTGGGAGACCAGGACGGTGGCCGGCGACTCCGGGTCGTAGGCGAGGGTCGAGAGTGTGGAGACCAGGTCCTCGCGGCCCCCCAGGTCGAGCCCGGCGGCGGGCTCGTCGAGCAGCAGCAGCTCGGGGTCGGTCATCAGCGCGCGAGCGACCAGGACGCGCTTGCGCTCGCCCTCGCTGAGCGTGCCGAACGTCCGGTCGGCGAGGTGCTGCACCCCGACCTCGATGAGCAGGTCGTCGGCGCGCCGGTGGTCCTCGTGGCCGTAGTCCTCACGCCAGCGGCCCAGGACGCCGTACGCCGCGGACAGGACGACGTCGGCCACGACCTCGTGCCGTGGGACCCGCTCGGCGAGGGCGGCGCTGGTGAGCCCGATGCGAGGGCGCAGCTCGAAGACGTCGACCGCGCCGATCAGCTCGCCCAGCACCCCGGCAGCACCACCACTGGGGTGCAGCTGGGCGGCGGCGACCTGGAGCAGCGTCGTCTTGCCCGCGCCGTTGGGACCCAGGACGACCCACCGCTCGCCCTCGCGGACCACCCAGGTGATCCGGTCCAGGAGGACGGCGTCGCCTCGGCGCACCGTCACGTCGGAGAACTCGAGCACCGCAGCAGCCATGGCGCCACCCTAGTGGCCCACCACGCCCCCACCGGCGACCGACCAGTCACCCACCGCTGACCCACCGGTCGCCCCGGGCACCTCCCCCTCGGGAGGTGGGGAGCGCGGCTATCGTCGTATGGCGTGACCGACGACGACGACCTCACCGAGCTCACCCGACTCCCGCTCTCGGGACGTCTGGCGTGGTGGGGCACCGCCTGGCTGCGCGGTGCCGTCGGTCCCGACGACCTGCTCGACGCCGTGCTCGCCGACGACGTGACGCACGTCGTCCTCGGACCTGACGGGGCGGGCGGCCTGGTCAGCGCCCTCGGGCACCTGCGGTCGCGTGGCGCGACCGCGTTCGGCGCCGCCTTCCCGGCCGAGGGCGACCTCAGCGGCCTCGGCGGCCCGGTCGACTTCAACGACGCAGCCCTCGACGTCGGCGAGGCCGTGGTCGCCGTCTCCACCGAGCTGGGGCTGGTGCCCTCGCGGGTCGGACCCACGGTCGAGTGGACCCTTCTCCCGGCGCGGCGACGCCAGCTGCCCGACGTCGGCGAGGCCGACCGCGACCTGCGCCGCGTGCTGCTGGAGTCGGCCGAGCACCTCGCGGCCCTCGACGTGGCGCGCTGGCGCCCCGAGATCGCCGACCGGCTGATGAACCTGCGTCACCGACCGGCCCTGGTGGCCGCACCGGGCGTGCCGGCGCGGTGCGTCGACCTCGCCGCCCGTGGCCTGCAGGCCCTCGAGATCGCCGAGCTGGCTCTCGAGGACGACGGCGCGGCCCTCAACGTGCACGAGATGGACCAGCGCCGCGGCGCCCTGGCACCCCTCGCCCGAGCCGGACGACGCGCGCTCGTCGCGGCGTGCTCGCCCGAGGTGTGGCCACCCGAGTAGTGGTCGCGACTCAGGCTCCCCAGACGCCGAGCTCGTTGCCGCTCGGGTCGGTGAAGTGGAAGCGTCGTCCGCCCGGGAAGTCGTAGGGCCCCTGCACGACCTCCCCACCGGCGGCGGTGACCGCTGCGGCCGTCGCGTCGAGGTCGGCCGACCACAGCAGCACCAGCGGTCCCCCGCGCACGGGGGCCGCGGTCGCGTTGAGCCCACCGACCTCTCCGTCTCCGGAGGTCCAGCGGATGCCGGCGTACTGCGGGCCGTAGTCGTTGAAGGCCCACCCGAAGGCGTCGGCGTAGAACGCCTTGGCGACGGTCAGGTCGACGACGTTGATCTCGACGTAGTCGATGGTGTGGTGCACGTGGGCTGTCATGGGACCAGGATGGACCTCACCACCGCCGACGCGGAAGCAGCGATAGCCTCGTCGTCGATGAACGCCGCGCACCCAGACACCCTGCTGATCACCCTCACCGGCAAGGACCGGCCCGGCGTCACCTCCTCGGTGTTCGACACCCTGGCCGGCGCCGGGGTCGAGGTCATCGACCTCGAGCAGATCATCCTGCGCCGCCGGCTGATCCTCGGCGTGCTCGTCAGCGCTCCCCGTGACTGGAAGAAGCTCGCCGCAGCGGTCGAGGCCACGGCGCAGTCGCTCGAGATGACCGTCGAGATCGAGCGCGGCACCGGCGACAACCGGTCCCGCCGCGACGGACGCTCGCACGTGACCGTGATCGGCACTCCCCTGCGGGCAGCCGCCATGGCCGCGATCGCGGGACGTATCGCCGACACCGGCGGCAACATCGACCGCATCGAGCGCATGGCCCGCTACCCCGTCACCGCGATCGACCTGTTCGTCTCCGGGGCCGACCCCGAGACGCTGCGCACGCTCCTGGCCGTCGAGGCGGCCCAGCAGGGCATCGACATCGCCGTGCAGCCCGCGACGATGATGCGGCGTGGGATGCGCCTGATCGTGCTCGACGTCGACTCCACCCTGATCCAGGGCGAGGTCATCGAGATGCTCGCCGCCCACGCGGGTCACGAGCCCGAGGTCGCCCGCATCACCGAGCAGGCGATGCGCGGCGAGATCGACTTCGAGGAGTCGCTGCGGCGTCGGGTGCGACTGCTGGCCGGCCTCGACGAGAGCGTCCTCGACCAGGTCTACGCCGACATCGTGGTCGCGCCCGGCGCCCGCACGATGGTGCGCACGCTGCGCCGACTGGGCTACCGGTTCGCGATCGTGTCCGGCGGGTTCAGCCAGATCACCGACCGGCTCGCCGCCGACCTCGGCATCCACTTCGCGCGCGCCAACGAGCTCGAGATCGTCGACGGGGTGATCACCGGCGAGATCGTGGGCGCGGTCGTCGACCGGGCCGGCAAGGCCGAGGCGCTGCGCGAGTTCGCCGAGAAGGTCGGCGTCGAGCAGGACGCCACCATCGCGATCGGCGACGGCGCCAACGACCTCGACATGCTCAACGCCGCCGGGCTCGGAATCGCCTTCAACGCCCGCCCGGTCGTGCAGCAGGCCGCCGACACGGCCGTCAACGTGCCCTACCTCGACGCGATCCTCTACCTGCTCGGGATCTCGCGCGAGGAGGTCGAGGCCGCCGACGCCCAGGCCGGGTTCGTCACGCCCTCGCCGCCGGTCTGAGAGAAGCGCTCGCGCCGTCGGTCAGTCGCGGCCGACGTGGTGGGCGACGAGACGGACGGAGCCGGGCGCGAGGTCGGCCCAGCTGCCGGACCAGCTGAAGACGGTGGTCGCGCTGGTCGGGTAGCCCAGGGCCAGCGCGTTGCTCGCCTCGTCGTCGCCCTCGCCGTCGTCGAGCAGCTGGGCGAGCTGGGCCACCGTGGGGTTGTGCGCGATCACCAGCACCGTCTCGTGGGCGTCGTCGACGAGCCGCACGAGGTCCAGGGCGGTGTCGACGTCGGCGGCGTAGAGCCCGCGGTCGGGGCTGGCCTCGCAGGCCGCGAAGGCTTCCCCGGCTCCACGACGGACGTGGTCCCAGGTCTCGCGGGTGCGCAGCGCGCCGGAGACGAGCACGTGGTCGGGGACCAGGCCACGCCCGGCGAGCCAGGCGCCGATCGCGGCGGCCTCGTCGTGGCCGCGGGGGGCCAACGGGCGCTCGTAGTCGGTCGGACCGGCCTGCTCGGCCTTGGCGTGGCGCATCACCACGAGGGTGCGGGAGAGCATGTCGACAGCCTAGTGGTCGCCCGTCAGGAGGTCGCGCGTCGAGAACCCCGGGCCGCCGCTCTAGGGTGTGCCCATGTCACCGGGCCCCCTCATGATCATCGGCGGTGCGGAGGACAAGCTGCGCAAGCGCTCCATCCTCGCCGAGTTCGTCACCGCCAGCGGTGGCGCCGACGCGCGCATCGCCGTCATCCCCACCGCCTCCGCGCTGGGCGCCGAGGTCGTCTCGGTGTACGACGCGCTCTTCCGGCGCGAGGGCGCCGGCGACGTCGTCGCGGTCTCACCGGAGACGCGCGCGGAGGCGCACGACCCGGCCTTCGTCGCGCTGCTGGACGACGCCACCGGGATCTTCATGACCGGCGGGAACCAGCTCAAGCTCTCCTCGATCGTCTCGGGCACCCCGGTCGGTGACGCGATCGTCGCCGCGCACCACCGCGGCGCCGTCGTCGCCGGCACGTCGGCCGGCGCGAGCATCCAGTCGAGCCACATGGTCGCGTTCGGCGGACCGGGCGCCACACCCAAGCAGCGGATGACCCATGTCGCCGCGGGGCTGGGCCTGGTGCCGTCGTCGATCATCGACCAGCACTTCGACCAGCGCAACCGCTACGGGCGGCTGCTGATGATCGTCTCCCAGTCGCCGCAGCTGCTCGGCATCGGCGTCGACGAGGACACGGCCGCAGTCGTCGAGCACACCACCGAGGCCGACGGCTCGGAGCACGAGATCCTCTCGGTCATCGGCAAGGGAGCCGTGACGATCTTCGACCCCGCCCGGATCACGACCAACGCCTACGAGGCCAAGCGGTCGGCTCCGCTGCTCGCGAGCAACGTCGTCCTGCACGTCCTGCCCGAGGGCTCGTCGTTCGACCTCTCCACCCGCACCCTCGTCCCGCCACGTCCGGCCGTCGAGTCGACCGTGGCCGCCGAGCTCGCCGAGGCCGGCCGCGACCTTCGCCAGCAGGCCGCCGACATCGCCGCCGGTGACGCCTCCCCCGCGACCCTGCGCCGCAGGCTCGCCCGGCACCGCCGCAAGCCCGACCAGATCGACGCCGCACGCGACCCACTGGCAGCCTCCGAGGACGGATTCCACTCATGACCGAACGCCCCACCCCTGACCTCACGATCCTCGAGACCCGCGTCTACCGCGGCGCCAACATCTGGTCCTACGACCGGGCCATCCACCTCGTGGTCGACCTCGGCTCGCTGGAGGAGTACCCCACCAACACCGTGCCCGGCTTCACCGAGCACCTCCTCGGCATGCTGCCCGGGCTCCGGGAGCACTCCTGCTCGCGCGGCAAGCGCGGCGGCTTCGTGGAGCGTCTCAACGAGGGCACCTGGCTGGGTCACGTCGCCGAGCACTGCGCGTTGGCGCTGCAGCAGGTCGTCGGCCACGACGTGCGCCGCGGCAAGACGCGCGGGGTCAAGGGCCGCCCCGGCGTCTACAACGTCATCTTCGGCTACATCGACGAGCAGGTCGGTCTCGCTGCCGGCCGCCTCGCCGTGCAGCTGGTCAACCACCTCGTGGAGGCGGACCCCGCGTTCGACTGGGACACCGAGCTCGACGACTTCATCCGGCGCGCCCAGCGCACCGCGTTCGGTCCGTCCACGCAGGCGATCCTCGACGAGGCCGTCTCGCGCGACATCCCCTGGATCCGCCTCAACCAGTACTCCCTGGTGCAGCTCGGGCAGGGCGTGCACGCCAAGCGCATCCGGGCGACGATGACCTCGGCGACGTCGGCGATCGCCGTCGACATCGCCTCCGACAAGGACCTCACCACCCGGCTGCTCAGCGCAGCCGGCCTGCCGGTGCCGAAGCAGGACCTCGTGCGCAGCGCCGACCAGGCCGTGCGTGCCGCCGAGCGGATCGGCTACCCCGTCGTCGTCAAGCCGCTCGACGGCAACCACGGTCGCGGCGTCTGCCTGGACCTCCAGGACGAGGCCGACGTCCGTGAGGCGTTCCCGATCGCCCAGGAGCAGTCCCGGCGAGGCAGCGTCATCGTCGAGTCGCTCATCGTCGGCAAGGACTACCGCTGCCTGATCATCGACGGCCGGGTCGCCGCCATCGCCGAGCGGGTGCCCGCCTCGGTCACCGGTGACGGCACCTCCACGATCGAGCAGCTGGTCGACACCGCCAACGCCGACCCGCGCCGGGGTGTCGGCCACGAGAAGGTACTGACGCGCATCAAGGTCGACGAGGCAGCGATCGAGCTGGTCAAGGACCAGGGCTTCGCGATGACCGACGTGGCCCCCGACGGGCAGGTCGTCAAGCTCGCCCTCACCGGCAACATGTCGACCGGTGGCATCTCCATCGACCGGACCTTCGAGGCACACCCGGAGAACGTCGAGATCGCCGAGGAGGCCGCGCAGATGATCGGCCTCGACATCGCCGGCATCGACTTCATCTGCCCCGACATCACCGAGCCGGTGCGCGAGACCGGTGGCGCGATCTGCGAGATCAACGCGGCCCCGGGCTTCCGGATGCACACCCACCCGACGATCGGCGAGCCGCAGTTCATCGCCAAGCCGGTCGTCGACATGCTGTTCCCGCCGGGAGCGACCTCGCGCATCCCGATCGTCGCGGTGACCGGCACCAACGGCAAGACGACCACGTCGCGCATGATCAGCCACATCTTCAAGGGCATGGGACGCAAGGTCGGCATGACGTCGACCGACGGCGTCGTCATCGACGAGCGCCTGCTCATCCGCTCCGACGCCAGCGGCCCCCGCTCGGCCCGGATGGTCCTGCAGAACCCCCGCGTCGACTTCGCCGTCTTCGAGGTCGCCCGCGGCGGCATCCTGCGCGAGGGCCTGGGCTACGAGCGCAACGACGTCGCCGTCGTCCTCAACGTGCAGCCCGACCACCTCGGCATGCGCGGCATCGACACCGTCGAGCAGCTCGCCGACGTCAAGGCCGTGCTGGTCGAGGCCGTCCCGCGCGACGGGCACGCCGTCCTCAACGCCGACGACCCGCTGGTGCGCGCGATGCGCCGTCGCTGCTCAGGTCAGGTCGTGTGGTTCTCGATGGAGGAGCCCGGCTCCGAGACCCGCGACATGATCGACGCGCACTGCCGTCGCGGCGGCAAGGCACTGGTGCTCAACCCCAGCGAGCGCGGCGAGATGATCGTGGTCAAGCACGGCCCCCGCGAGATGCAGCTCGCCTGGACCCACCTGCTGCCCGCGACCTTCGGCGGCCGGGCCCGGATGAACGTGCAGAACTCGCTGGCTGCAGCGGCCGCCGCCTTCGCCGCCGGCGCGCCGTTGCACGACATCCGCCAGGGCCTGCGGACGTTCTCGACGAGCTACTACCTCTCCCCTGGCCGTCTCAACGAGGTCGAGGTCAACGGGGTCAACGTCATCGTCGACTACTGCCACAACGCCCCCGGCATGCGCGCGCTCGGCGACTTCGTCGACCGCGTCGGCGAGAGCCTCGAGTCGTCGCACGACCTCGCGCGTCCCTCGCGTATCGGCGTCATCGCCACTGCCGGCGACCGCCGCGACCAGGACATGCGCGACCTCGGCGAGGTCGCGGCCCAGCACTTCGACGTGCTCGTGGTCCGCGAGGACGTCGCCCTGCGCGGACGCAAGCGCGGCGAGGTCTCCGCCCTCGTCATCGAGGGCGTGCGGGCGGCCATGGACGCCGGCGCACGCTGCAAGCAGGTCGAGGAGGTGCTGGACGAGATCTCGGCCGTCACCCACGCGATGTCGCGCGCCAACCGGGGCGACCTGATGGTCATCTGCGTCGACGAGCACGCCGCGGTGATGAGCGAGCTCGAGACCTGGTCCTCCCAGGCCCAGGCCGGCTCGGGCGCGTCGCCGGACGCCCCCGGTGCCGACCCCGACTACGCCCCGAGCACCAGCGAGGCCTGAGGTGCCGGGGCTCATCAGGCCGCACGCGTGAAGATCCACCGGTTGACCGACGTGCCGCGGCGCCCGATCGAGGCGCACGGCAGCGTCGGGTTCGACCTCGGCGCCCTGGGCGTGACGGCGGACGCCGCGCTCGTCGTCGTACGTCTCGCGCCGGGCGGTCGGATCGGACGGCACCCCGCGGCCGGCCGCCAGATGCTGGTGCTGCTGACCGGTGACGCCCGGGTGGCCGGGCACGACGGCGTCCCCGTCGACCTGGCGCCCGGCGAGGCCGCGGAGTGGGAGCCCGGGGAGGCCCACGAGACGCGCACCGTCGGCGGCCTCACCGCACTGGTGGTCGAGGGCGACCTCGACCTGGCCG